>JAYTHS010000560.1:0-2342 GCA_043732345.1 Frankiales bacterium
CGTCCGCTCCGTGCAGCTGTACGGCGTGGACCCCGCGGTCGTGGGCGAGGCCGTCCGCCGGGTGGTCGACCTCGGGGTGCACCACGTCGACCTCAACAGCGGCTGCCCCTCCCCCAAGGTCACCCGGCGCGGCGGCGGGGCGGCCCTGCCGGCTCACCACGTGCTGTTCGGCAACATCGTGGCCGCCGCCGTACGGGCTGCGGGGTCGGTGCCGGTCACCGTCAAGATGCGGATCGGGCTCGACGACACGACCCACACCTACCTCGACGCGGGTCGGGCGGCCGCCGACGCCGGCGCCGCAGCCGTGGCCCTGCACGCACGGACCGCCGAGCAGCTCTACAGCGGCCGGGCCGACTGGTCGGCGATCACGCGCCTGAAGGAGCACGTCCCCGACGTACCCGTCCTGGGCAACGGCGACATCTGGACCGGGGCCGACGCCCTCGCCATGATCGACCAGACCGGGTGCGACGGTGTCGTCGTCGGCCGCGGGTGCCTGGGCAAGCCGTGGCTGTTCCGCGACCTGGCGGACTCGTTCGCCGGCCGCCCTGTGCAACCGCCACCGCCGCTCGGCGACGTCGCCAAGGTGATGAAGCGGCACGCCCGCCTGCTGGTCGAGCTCTTCGGCGACGAGGGCTGGGGCGTGCGGGACTTCCGCAAGCACGTCGGGTGGTATCTCACCGGCTACGGCGCCGGCGGGGAGCGGCGACGGGTGTTGTCCCTCGCCGGCTCGCTGGCCGAGCTCGACGGGTTGCTGGACGAGATGGATCCCACGCTGGTTCTCCCGCCGTGCAACGAGCACCTGCCCCGCGGGCACTCCCAGGGTCCCAAGGAGGTCAGTCTGCCGGACCGCTGGATGCAGACGCGCGACGACCCGACCCCACCGCGCGGAGCCGACCGCAGCTTCGGCGGCTGACCCGCTATCTACCTCAGGCAGGGGTCAGCGGGAGGGCTCGGACTCCACGGTGGCCGAGTCGAGGCGGGCGACCAGCTCCACGATCCGACGGGCGACTTCCTGGGCCGTCAGACCCAGCTCGGCCAGCACCTCGGCCCGGGTCCCGTGGTCCAGGAAACGGCGGGGGATGCCGAGGTCGCGGGCCGGTACGTCGACGTCAGCGTCGCGCAGCGCCTGCGACAGGGTCATGCCCACGCCACCGCTGCGGCCGTTGTCCTCCAGGGTCACGACCAGGTCGTACCCGGCCGCCAAGGCCACCAGCTCGGGCGGGACGGGGGTGACCCAGCGGGGGTCGACGACGCTGACGCCTATCCCCTGCGCCTGGACCCGCTCGGCCACCTCGAGCGCTGTACGGGCCATGGCGCCGACCGCGACGAGCAGCACCCCGTCGCCGGATTCGCGGCGCAGCACATCCACGACACCACGCCGCTCGATCGCCGGGAGGTCTTTTCCCACAGGGCCTTTGGAGAACCGTACGACGGTCGGGCCGTCGTCGACCGCCACCGCCTCCCGCAGGGCCTCGCGCAGGGTCGGCTCGTCGCGGGGCGCCGCGATCCGGATGCCGGGCACCAGCTGCATGATCGACAGGTCCCACATGCCGTTGTGCGATGCGCCGTCGTCGCCGGTGACGCCGGCCCGGTCCAGGACAAAGGTCACCGGCAACCGGTGCAGGGCGACGTCCATGAGGGCCTGGTCGAAGGCGCGGTTCAGGAAGGTCGCGTAGAGGCAGACGATGGGGTGCATCCCCCCGAGGGCCAGCCCTGCGGCGGAGGTGACGGCGTGCTGCTCGGCGATGCCCACGTCGATGGTGCGGTCTGGGAAGGCGGTCTGGAACCGCTGCAGGCCGACCGGCATGAGCATGGCTGCCGTGATCGCGACGAGGTCGGGACGCTCGTGGCCGAGCTGCAGGACCTCTTCGCTGAAGACGTTAGTCCAGGATCGCGCCTTGACCGCGAGCGCCTTGCCGGTCAGCGGGTCCATGACGTCGACGCTGTGCAGGCAGTCGTCCTCGTCGTCGACGGCCGGTTGGTAGCCGAAGCCCTTGACGGTCACAGCGTGCACGATCACGGGTCCGCCGAAGTCGCGGGCCTTGCGCAGCGCCTTCTCCATCGCGGCCTCGTCGTGCCCATCGATCGGCCCGACGTACTTCAGCCCCAGGTCCTCGAAGAGCACCTGGGGCTGCAGGAAGTCCTTGACTCCCCGCTTGAGGCCGTGCAGCGCGGTGTACATCGGTGGGCCGACGACGGGGGTCTGCAGGACCGTGCTCTTGACCTTGTCCAACGCTTTCTCGTAGCTCTGGGTCATCCGCAGCGCGGCGAGGTGCTCGGCCAGGCCGCCGATCGTCGGGGCGTAGGAGCGACCGTTGTCGTTGACCACGATGACCACGGGC
>JAYTHS010000561.1:0-2342 GCA_043732345.1 Frankiales bacterium
GCTGGTGTGCCGTCCCTGCCGACCACCCGTCGGTGCCCAGGTGGTCTCTGGCTCGACGAGCGTCGCGTCGGCGAGCACGTCAGCGACCGTACGGCGCCAGACCGCCTGCAGGACAGCCGGATCCGGGATGACGCCGATCTCCACGAGCCGGTCGACGAGCTCGTCGCGCTCGAACAGCTCGGAGGTGTACGGCCACATCACCTCGAGCCCCGCCTGCATCCGGGCGTGTGAGTCCGGCGTGCCGTCACCCAGGCGCACGACCCAGGAGCGGGCGTGGTCCAGGTGGTAGGCGACCTCCTTGAACGCCTTGCCGGCGACGGCGGCCAGGTCGGGGTCGGTGGAGGTGCAGAGCCCCTGCCAGAGCGGGTGCGCCCACGCCGCGAACAGCAGCTGGCGGGCCATCGTGGCGCCGAAGTCCCCGATCGGCTGCTCCACCAGCTGGCAGTTGGTGAAGGCCCGCTCATCACGCAGCATCGCCAGCACGTCCTCGTCGCCGGCTAGGGACAGCAGGCTCCGGGCCTGGCCGAGCAGGTCCAGCGCAATGTTGAGCAGCGCCACGTCCTCCTCGAGCGTCGGCGCCGCCGCCGCCCACTCGGTCAGCCGCTGCGCGAGCACCAGCGCGTCGTCACCGAGCCGTACGGCGAACAGCGCCGCGTCCGTCACGTCGTTCACAGGTGCTCGACCTCTGCCGGGACCTCGTAGAACGTCGGGTGCCGGTAGGGCTTGTCGCCGGCTGGGTCGAAGAAGGCGTCCTTCTCGTCCGGGCTGCTGGCGACGACGTCCGCTGCGCGGACGACCCAGAGCGAGACGCCCTCCTCGCGGCGGGTGTAGACGTCCCGCGCGTTGTGCAGCGCCTGGTGGGCGTCGGCGGCGTGCAGCGAGCCGACATGGGTGTGCGACAGGCCCCTGCGGGACCGGACAAAAACCTCCCACAGCTCGCCGTTCACGCTGCTGCGAGGCGCTTCTTGACCGCGTAGGCCGCCGCGGCCTCCCGGACCCAGGCGCCCTGCTCGTGGGCGCGGCGCCGGTTCGCGAGCCGCTCACGGTTGCAGGGACCGTCGCCCCGCATGACGGTGTGGAACTCCGTCCAGTCGATCTCGCCGAAGACCCAGTGGGTCCCGTCGAAATGCAGGGCGTCGTCGGGGACCCGCAACCCAAGGAACTGCGCCTGCGGGACGGTCGCGTCGACGAACCGCTGGCGCAGCTCGTCGTTGCTGAAGCGCTTGATGCCCCACGCCATCGACTGCGCGCTGTTCGGGGAGGCGTCATCACCGGGGCCGAACATCATCAGCGATGGCCACCACCACCGGTCCAGCGCGTCCTGCGCCATTGCCCGCTGGGCAGGCGTACCCGTCGCAAGGGCCCGCATCCCCTCAAAGCCCTGCCGCTGGTGGAAGGACTCCTCCTTGCAGACCCGGGTCATCGCCCGGGCGTAGGGCCCGTAGGAGCAGCGGGTCAGGGGGACCTGGTTGACGATGGCGGCCCCATCCACGAGCCAGCCGATGATGACGACGTCGGCCCACGTCAGGGTGGGGTAGTTAAAAATCGTGGAGTACTTCTGTCGGCCGGTGTGCAGCTGGTCCATCAGGTCGTCGCGGTCGACGCCGAGCGTTTCGGCTGCGCCGTAGAGGTAGAGACCATGGCCCGCCTCGTCCTGCACCTTGGCCACCAGCACCGCTTTGCGCCGCAGCGAGGGCGCCCGGCCGATCCAACTGCCCTCGGGCTGCATACCGATGATCTCCGAGTGGGCGTGCTGGGCGATCTGGCGCACCAGCGTCCTGCGGTAGCCCTCAGGCATCGTGTCCCGGGGCTCGACCCTGCCGTCTTCTGCCACCAGCTGTTCGAAGTCCACGACATCCTCTTCCTGAACGATCGGTCAGGTCAGGTCAGGTCAGCGTAGGCCCGGGCTCAGCGAGCCACAAGCTCCACCAGCGTCAGGACGGCGAATGCCGCCAGCACCAGGCCCGCGACCCGGCGTACGACGGGCAGCGGTACCCGAGCCAGCAGCCGCACGCCCCCAAGGACGGCGAGCCCCGCGACGCTACACAGGCCGAGCGCCGCGCCGAGCGCTACCGACAGCGGGTCGGCGTAACGCGCCGACAGGTTGGCGATCGCCAGCTGCGTGACGTCGCCAAACTCGGCCAGGAACACCACCCCGAAGACCCCTGAGACGACAGCCACTGGGGAGCGCCCGACCGAGGCGGGGGAGGCGGCCTCGGGCTCCGGACGCAGGAGCAGGACGGCGCCGAGCGCGAACAACGTGGCTACGACCGCCGACAGCCAGACGTGCGGCAGCAGGGTCAGCAGACCCCCGGCCAGCACGGCCAGCACGCTGTGGACGA
>JAYTHS010000562.1:0-2340 GCA_043732345.1 Frankiales bacterium
CTCGGTGGGCCACGTGTCGCTGCTGCTGGGGGCGGTGTTCGTGATCGAGACCGCGCTGTACTTCGCCGTCATGCTGCTGCTCGTCGGGCGGATCAGCACCTGGCTGGCCGACGACCGGGTCCGCCGCCGGATGGAGCGGTTCACCGGGGTCGTCCTGACCGGGTTCGGCGCGCGGCTCGCGATGGAGTCCTGAGCACGGCTCGCCCGGGGCCCGAACCCGCCTGGCACCATGGGGACCGTGCGCTACGTCGTGATCGGGGCCGGGGCGGTCGGGGGGACGCTGGCCGCCCTGCTCGCCGAGCAGGGCCGGCCGGTGCTGGTGCTGGCCCGGGGCGAGCACGCGGCGGTGCTCCGGGCCGACGGCATCGAGCTGGCCCTGCCCACCCGCACGGTGCGCGTCCCGCTGGAGGTTGCGGAGAGCGTCGCTGCCCTCGAGCTGCACCCCGGCGACGTCCTGCTCCTGTGCACCAAGGGCCAGCACAGCGCAGACCTGCTCGCGGACCTCGCCGCCCGGCCGGTGGGGGCGACCACGGCGGGGGCGTCGTTGCCGGTCGCCTGCGTGCAGAACGGAGTGGAGAACGAGCGCACGGCGCTGCGCCGCTTCGCGACGGTGCTCGGCGCGTGCGTGGTGCTGCCCGCCACCCACCTCGAGCCCGGCCGGGTGTCGGCCGAGGGTGGGCCGTTGACCGGACTGTTCGAGCTGGGTCGCTACCCCGGCGGCGTGGACGACCTTGTCGAGCAGGTGGCGGCTGACCTCACCGCCGTCGGCGTGACGACCACCCCGCGTGAGGATGTGATGGCCTGGAAGCGCGCGAAGCTGTTGCGCAACCTCGGCAACGCCGTGGACGCGCTGAGCGGACGCGAGCTCGACGAGGCCGCCCGTGAGCTCGAGGCGATGGCCCGCGCCGAGGGGGTGGCCTGCTTCGCCGCGGCGGGGCTCTCCGTCGTCGACGACGACGCGTGGGCTGACCACCGGGGCGCTCGGGTGCAGCCGCTGTCCGTCGCCGGGCGCGCCCGCGCGGGCAGCTCGTCGTGGCAGAGCCTGGCCCGGGGCACCGGGAGCATCGAGGCCGACCTGCTCAACGGCGAGGTGGTGCTGCTCGGGCGGCTGCACGGCGTGCCCACCCCGGTCAACGCACTGCTGCAGCACGAGGCGAACCGAGCCGCGGTTGCGGGGCGCGCACCGGGGTCGGTGTCGGCGGCGTCGCTGTTGGAGCGCGTGCGGGTCTGAGGCCCGGGACGGTCCCGACCTGGGGTGCCGGTCGGACCGTCCCGGGTTCAGCACGTGGTCCTCGTCTACCGGAGGAGCACCAGCCGGGCGCTGGTGTTGTCCAGCGGGGTGGGATCGTCGCCCAGCGGTGTTACCGAGCCCACCACCAGGCCGACCCCGAACAAGCCGCTTCTCGACAGGAGCACCGAGTAGGTCACCGACGCTCCGGCCGCCAGTGACGGCGTCACGAAGGTCGCGGTGCCGTGCGACACGGTGCCGCCGGGTGCCCCGGCGAGGACCACGGTGCCGGTGGAGGTCAGCGACGTCCGTACGTTCGCGACCGTGCCGGGCCCGGAGTTGCGCACCGTCACGGCCATCACGTAGCCACCCACTTGGTGGTCTCGGGTCGGCGCCCCCACGGTGATCGCGAGGTCGCCCCCGGTGACCACGGGGGCAGCGGCCGTCACCGTGAGCGAGATGACGATGGTGGTGCCGCCCGGGGTGGCGGTCAGCGTCAGCCGCTGGGGCCCGGAGAGCGAGTCCGGGACCCGCACGCTGACCGGAGCGGTCCCGGTCTGGGTGCTGCCAGCACCCGGGGTGCCGGTGCTCGCGGTGACCGGGAAGGTGCCCAGCGCCGTGGACCCGATCTCCGCGGTCACCGACGTCACCTGCGGCGAGCCCGTGCTGGTCAAGCCGAGGTCGGAGACGTCGAAGTCGATGGTGCTGCCCGCGGTCGGGGACTTCTCGGCGTCGCTGAGCCCGGCCAGCGAGGCGCCGCGCCTGGCGAAGCTCGGCGAGGTCGGGCTGGTGGCCTTGAGGTGACCGACGAACACGTCCAGGTCGATGAGGCCCGTGTCGGTGGGGTTGGCGCCCTTGGCCAGCTCGGTGAAGTTGTCCCCGCCGGCGGCCAGGAACGAGCTGGTGGCCACGCGGAAGGTGTCCGTCGCGGTGACGGGCTGCCCGCCCACCGCGATCGAGGTGATCCGCGACCCGACCGGCCGGGACCGGTCGTAGGTGAAGCTCACGTTGTCGGACAGACCCAGGGCCAGGTACGGCCGGGCCGCGCCTGCGGGCTGGTCCTGCTGCTCGAGCACCGTCGTGAGCTGGGCGCCGGTGAGCGTGGTGAGGAA
>JAYTHS010000563.1:0-2330 GCA_043732345.1 Frankiales bacterium
TGCCCGCGACACCAAGCTGGGCGCCGAGGAGATCACCCGGGACATCCCGAACGTCTCCGAGGAGGTCCTCGCCGACCTCGACGAGCGCGGGATCATCCGTATCGGTGCCGACGTCATGCCCGGCGACGTCCTCGTCGGCAAGGTCACGCCCAAGGGCGAGACCGAGCTCACCCCCGAGGAGCGCCTGCTGCGCGCCATCTTCGGCGAGAAGGCCCGCGAGGTCCGCGACACATCCCTCAAGGTCCCGCACGGCGAGTCCGGCAAGGTCATCGGCGTCCGCGTGTTCTCGCGCGAGGACGGCGACGAGCTGCCCCCGGGCGTCAACGAGCTGGTCCGGGTCTACGTCGCCCAGAAGCGCAAGATCAGCAACGGCGACAAGCTCGCCGGCCGGCACGGCAACAAGGGCGTTATCTCCAAGATCCTGCCGGTCGAGGACATGCCGTTCCTCGAGGACGGAACGCCCGTCGACGTCGTGCTCAACCCGCTCGGCGTCCCCGGTCGCATGAACGTCGGGCAGGTCCTCGAGACCCATCTCGGCTGGATCGCGAAGCAGGGCTGGAAGGCCGAGGGCAAGGGGGAGTGGCAGGACCGCCTGCGCTCCATCGGCGCCGCCGAGGCGCCCGCGGGCACCAACACCGCGACGCCGGTCTTCGACGGGGCACGGGAGGACGAGATCATCGGCCTGCTCGAGTCGACACTTCCCAACCGGGACGGCGACCAGATGGTCAAGGGCTCGGGCAAGGCGCGGCTGTTCGATGGCCGCTCCGGCGAGCCGTTCCCCGGCCCGGTCAGCGTCGGCTACATCTACATCCTGAAGTTGCTCCACCTGGTGGACGACAAGATCCACGCTCGCTCGACCGGCCCCTACTCGATGATCACCCAGCAGCCGCTGGGCGGGAAGGCGCAGTTCGGTGGCCAGCGCTTCGGCGAGATGGAGGTCTGGGCCATGCAGGCCTACGGCGCCGCCTACGCCCTGCAGGAGCTCCTGACGATCAAGTCCGACGACGTGCTGGGCCGCGTGAAGGTCTACGAGGCCATCGTCAAGGGCGAGAACATCCCGGAGCCCGGCATCCCCGAGTCCTTCAAGGTGCTCATCAAGGAGATGCAGTCGCTGTGCCTGAACGTCGAGGTGCTCTCCAGCGACGGCCTGCCGATCGAGATGCGGGACTCCGACGAGGACGTCTTCCGCGCAGCCGAGGAGCTCGGCATCGACCTGTCGCGACGTGAGCCCAGCTCCGTCGAAGAGGTCTAAGGGACCCCGGTACGACGGGGCGGCTCGCGCGAGCTGAGCCGCCCCGTCGTACCGACCCCGGCACGTCACCCACAGACTCATCGCACGTACAAGAGAGAAGGCACCGTGCTCGACGTCAACTTCTTCGACGAGCTGCGCATCGGCCTCGCGACCGCGGACGACATCCGCACCTGGTCGCACGGCGAGGTCAAGAAGCCCGAGACCATCAACTACCGCACGCTGAAGCCGGAGAAGGACGGGCTGTTCTGCGAGAAGATCTTCGGCCCGACCCGGGACTGGGAGTGCTACTGCGGTAAGTACAAGCGGGTCCGCTTCAAGGGGATCATCTGCGAGCGCTGCGGCGTCGAGGTCACCCGCGCCAAGGTCCGTCGTGAGCGGATGGGCCACATCGAGCTTGCTGCTCCCGTCACCCACATCTGGTACTTCAAGGGCGTCCCGTCGCGCCTGGGCTACCTGCTGGACCTGGCGCCCAAGGACCTTGAGAAGATCATCTACTTCGCGGCCTACCTGATCACCACGGTCGATGCCGAGGCCCGCCACCGCGACCTGCCGACGCTCGAGGCGACCATGTCGGTCGAGCGCAAGCGGGTCGAGGACAAGCGTGACGCCGACGCCGAGACCCGGCAGAAGAAGCTCGAGGACGACCTCGCGGCCCTGGAGGCCGAGGGCGCCAAGGGCGATGTGCGCCGCAAGGTGCGCGAGGGGGCGGAAAGGGAGCTGCGCCAGCTGCGGGACCGCGCCCAGCGCGAGCTCGACAAGCTCGAGGAGGTCATCGACACCTTCAAGAAGCTCGAGCCCAAGCAGCTCGTCGTCGACGAGACGCTCTACCGCGAGCTGCGCGACCGCTTCGGTGAGTACTTCACCGGTGGCATGGGCGCCGAGGCGCTGCAGACGCTGCTGCGCGGCTTCGACCTCGACGCCGAGGGCGAGTCGCTGCGCGAGACGATCCGCTCGGGCAAGGGCCAGAAGAAGGTCCGCGCCCTCAAGCGCCTCAAGGTTGTCGCAGCGTTCCTCAATACCCGCAACAGCCCCGAGGGCATGGTTCTGGACTGCGTCCCGGTCATCCCGCCGGACCTGC
>JAYTHS010000564.1:0-7949 GCA_043732345.1 Frankiales bacterium
GTGTGTCGTCGCGGTCCGCTGGCTGCAGGCCCACGTCGACGGCCGGGCCGCGCCGGTGGTCCTGGCCAGCACGCACGTGCGGGCGCTGGACGTCGTGCCGCTCGAGGCGCTGCAGGACCATGCGGTCGACGTGCCGGGCGACCCGGGCTCGCTGCTCTAGTCGTCCGGGTGGCTGTGCGGCTCCTGCGCCGCACCGACCGCGTTCTCGAGCCCGGCGTACGGCACCCGGTAGAGGCAGGCGTCGCAGTTCATCCGGATGTCCCCGGCGCGCGCCTCGTCGTACCGCTCGAGAACAAGCCCCACGAGCTCGTCCGCCGCCCCGAGCGACTCCGAGGCGACGACCTCGAGACCTAGGACGGTCGCCGCCTGCGTCACCGCGAGGTCGGGCAGGTAGCCCGGGCCGAGGAAGTAGCGAGCCATCGCGACCCTCGTGACACCCTGTGCAGCAAGCCTTTCCAGCGCCTGCGGCACGGACGGACCCGTCGTCGAGACGAAGGCGATGTCCACGGACGGGAAGTCACGACCCTCGTAGAGCAGCCGGGCCGTGGCCGCCACGCCCGCGTTGGCGTCGGGGTCCAGCGAGCCACCGGCGACCAGCACCACCGGCAGGTCCGTGACCCCGACCTCGGCGAGCCGGCGGGCCAGGACGTCGACGACGACGGGGTGCGGGCCGAGCGGACGCCCGTAGCGCAGCACCAGCCCCGGGTGCGCCAGCCGCCCGGCCTGCACGGACCCGGCGATATCGGTCTTGGAGTGCGACGCAGCGCCCAGCAGCATCGGTACGACGCTGACGTCCTGTTCGCCCTGTTCAACCAGCTGCCGCAGGGCGTCGCGGATCGACGGCGAGGCGTTGTCGACGAACGCGGCCTCGGTCCGCAGCCCCTGGCGCGCGGTCGCTGCACCGGCCAGCAACGAGCGGACGACCCGCTGCGAGGCAGGGTCACGGGAGCCGTGGGCGACCCCGAGCAGCACGCTCATGCCGGCAGTCTCGCCGACACGACCTCGCCGATGACCACGACCGCCGGCGAGGTCAGCCCCGATGCGTCCTCGGCGACGCGAGCGAGGGTGCTGATGACGACCTGCTGCGTCGGGAGCGTCCCCTCCCGCACGATCGCGACCGGCGTCGTCGCATCACGTCCACCCGCGACGAGGGCGGCCGCACAGGCTGCCAGCCGCTCGACCCCCATGAGAAGCACGAGGGTGCCACCGAGCCGGGCGAGCGCGTCCCAGTCGACGGTTGAGCCCGGTGCACCTGGGGCGACGTGGGCGCTCACGACGGTCACGCTCTGCGTGGTTCCCTTTGCCGTCACGGGGATCCCGGCGGCCGCCGGGGCGGCGAACGCGCTGGACACGCCCGGAACCACCTCGACCGGGATCCCGGCCGTGACGCACGCGGCGACCTCCTCGATCCCTCTGGCAAACAGGTGCACGTCGCCACCCTTGAGGCGTACGACGTGGCGGCCGGCGCGTGCCCGCTCGACCATCAGCGCCTCGATGTCGCCCTGCGACCACGACGGCCCGTGCGCCTGCTTGCCGGTCTCGACCACCTCGACGCCGTCAGGCAGGTCGACCACTGGGGCGAGCCGGTCTCGCACGACCACGTCCGCCGCGGCGAGCAACTGCCGCCCCCGGACGGTCAACAACCCCGGGTCACCCGGCCCGCCACCGACCAGCGATACCGAGCCAGAACCCGGTCGGTGACGGCGCAGCGGCAGTTTGCCGGTCTCCAGCTGCAGGACGAGGGCGTCCCGCAGCGCCGTGGCCCGGCGCGGGTCCCGGCCGGCCGACACCGACACCACGACGTCGTCGAGCCGGCCGACAGCGGGGACCCACGCGGGCGACACGGACGCGTCGTCGGCCCGGACGCACCACACCTGAGCGGCCTCGCAGGCCGCCGCGATCTCGTCGTCTACCGCGCCCGTGCAGGCGTGGACGAGCCATGCCCTATCGACATCAGACACGTGAAAAGCCCTGCGCTGCAGAGGAAGACCAAGATCATCTGGCGCCTCCAGGGCCACCACGTTGACGAGGGCACCCGCTGCGGCGAGGCTCCGCGCCCGGCGTACACCGACGGGGCCGGCCCCTACGACGAGGATCCGGCGACCGGTCAGGTCCAGGTGCAGCGGGTAGGCGTCCACCTAGACGGCGGCGAGCAGCCCGCGGCGGCGCAGCACCCGACGCTCCAGCGGTGCGAACAGGAACAGCTCGATCGCGATGCCGATGACGAGGATCGACACGATCCCGGCTACGACCCCGGCGATGTCGACGTTCTGCCGGCTCAGGTCGAGCAGCTGCCCAATCCCGAGCCCCAGGTCGGGTGAGCGGGCGATGAGCTCGGCTGCCATGAGGGAGCGCCAGGAGAAGGCCCAGCCCTGGCGCAACCCGCCGACGTACCCGGGCAGGGCGGCCGGGAGCAGCACGTGCCGGGCCGAGGCCAGCCCGCGCGCACCAAGCACCCGTCCGACCCGGAGGTACAGCGGAGGCACCTGGTCCAGACCCGACACCATGCCGTTGGCGATGGAGGGCACGGCACCCATGAGGACTACGAAGTAGATGGTGGCATCCGACAGGCCGAACCACAGGATCGCGGCAGGCACCCACGCCACCGACGGCAGCGACTGCAGGCCCGACAGGATCGGGCCGACCGCCCGCCGGACGGGGCGGACCCTGCCGACAAGCAGACCGAGCGGCGTGCCGATCGCGAGCGAGGCCAGAAACCCGAGGCCTCCGCGGCGCACGCTGTTGCCGACAGCCTCCTGCAGCTTCCCGCTGTCCAGCTCGTCGCGGAAGGACTGCAGCACCTCACCAGGCGACGGCAGCTTGTACGCCGCGACGGCGTGCGAGGACCAGACCAGCTGCCACACCGCGATCAGCAGGGCGACGAACAGCAAGGGCGGCCAGGTCGAGGCCCAGCTCTGCCGCAGGCGCGAGGTGGCCTGACGTCCCTGGTCCTCCAGGGCGTCCAGGCCGGCCTCCAGAGAGGCGAGGTCCTCGGC
This sequence comes from Frankiales bacterium, assembly GCA_043732345.1. GTDB lineage: Bacteria > Actinomycetota > Actinomycetes > Mycobacteriales > SCTD01 > RYN-111. The sequence continues at coordinate 2,997 of JAYTHS010000564.1, forward strand.
CTCCGTGCTCGTGCTCAGGGATGGCACGCTCACGACTGACCTCCGTGGCGGCGGATCTCGGTGCGCAGGTCGTCGGTGATGGCGACGGCGAGCCCGGCCACCTCGGGCGACTCGATGCGGCGCGGCTGGCCGATGCCGACGGCGTACTCCTTCACGACCCGACCCGGCCGCGACGACAGCAGCACGACGCGGTCACCGAGGCGGACCGCCTCGCGGACGTTGTGCGTGACGAACAGGACCGTGAGCTGCTGCGACTCCCGAATTCGGACGAGCTCCTCGTGCAGCACATCGCGGGTGATCGCGTCGAGGGCCGCGAACGGCTCGTCCATGAGCAGCACGTGGCTGTCTTGCGCGAGCGCCCGGGCCATCGCGACGCGCTGCCGCATGCCACCGGAGAGCTCGTGGACGCGCTTGTCGCCGGCGTCCTTGAGGCGCACCAGCTCGAGCAGCTCGGCAGAGCGCTCGCGGCGCTCCTTCTTTCCGACGTCGCGCAGCCGCAGGGCCAGCTCGACGTTCTCCCGCGCGGTCAGCCAGGGGAACAGCGCCGGCTCCTGGAACATCAGCGCAGGCTTGCCGCCGCGGACCTCGACGGTGCCCAGGGTGGGCTGGTCGAGGTCGGCGACCAGCCCGAGCAGCGTGGACTTGCCGCAGCCCGAGGCCCCGAGGATGCACAGGAACTCCCCCTCGGCGACCTCCAGGGACACGTCCTCCAGCACGTTGGGGGCGGCACCGAACCGCTTCGTGACCCCGCGGACCGAGACCGCCGACCCCGTCTGGACGACCTCTCCCGTCCGGTCGTTCGTGAGCACGCTCATCTGTCAGCCCTTTCCAAGTCCTGCGTCGTCGACCGTGGTCCCCAGCACCTCGCGGAGCAGGGTCAGGTCGTAGATCCCCTTGAGGTCGCCCTTCTTGACCAACCCCGTCGCAAAGGCGTGCTTGGCCTCCGTCGAGAGGGTGGCTGCGAGGGGGTCCTCCGTCACCGTGATCTGCTGGAACGCCCGGGCGATGACCGCGGGCTTCAGCGCCTTGCCCGTGAGCTCCTTCAGGGCCGCGTTGACGACGGTCTGCGCCTTGGCAGGGTCGGCGGTGATCTCTTTGTCGGCCTGCACCTGCGCGGTGAGCAGTGCCTTGATGGTCTGCGGGTGCTCAGCCAGGTAGGACTTCTTGACGAGCAGGTTCGTCGTGACGAAACGACCGGCCGGCCAGAGCTCCTTCTCGTCCTGCAGGACCGTGCCACCGCCCTCGAGGACCAGGCGGGAGGCCCACGGCTCCGGGACCCACGCCCCGTCGATCTGGCCCGCCTTGAACAAGTCCAGTGACTGGCTGTTCTCCTGGGCGACGATCGAGACGTCCCCGGCGCCCTGCGCGTCCACCTTGTACCCGTGGCCAGCCAGATAGGTGCGCAGCGCGATGTCCTGCGTCCCGCCGGTCTGCGGGTCGGCGATCTTCTTGCCCTTGAGCTGCGAGGCGTCGGTGATGCCCTTCCGGACGACCAGGGAGGCGCCACCGCTGGTGGCCCCGGCCACGATCACGACATCGCCCTTGCTCTTGAGGAAGGCGTTGATCGCCGGGCCGGGACCGAGGTAGGCGGCATCGATGGCCCCACCGAACAGCGCCTCCACCGCAGCCGGTCCGGCGTTGAAGGTCTGGGTCTTCAGCGTGGTCGCGCCGAGGGCTTTCGCGTAGATCCCGCTGGCCACGCCATACACCGGACCAGCGTGGGTCACGTTGGCGAAGTAGCCCAACCGCAGGGTGCTGGCCGGGGAGGTTGCGGAGGTCGAGGCGGAGCCGCCACCGCAGGCGGCAGCCAGGACGGCCATCGCGAGCAGGGCCGTCGTCTTTTGGATGTTTCCCACAGGGGCACTAGCCTTTCAGGTCAAAATAAGGAAAAGGGGCGGGGCAAAGGGCGCAGGCCGCCGCCGACATCGGCTCCCAGGACGGCACGAGTCCTCGCACCAACCCACCCATGGCGTCCTCGTCCAGGCCCTCACGCCCTGACCCCCAGCACGGTGCCGACCATCCCGGCAGCCACAGTTGCGCCCGTCACCGGGTCGACGAGCACGAAGGCCCCGGTCGTGCGGTCGTCGGCGTAGTCATCAACGAAGACCGGTGCCGCCAGTCGCAGCGTGATCCGACCGATGTCGTTGAGCGCCAGACCCGCGGTCGCACCGGAGGTGAGCGTGGCCACGTCCAGGGTGTCGTGCAGCTCGGTGACCATCGCCTTGACAGTCCGCGTCGTGTGCTTGAGCAGCAGGGTCCGACCGACCACCAGTGGAGCGTCGGCCATCCAGCAGACGGTCGCCTCCAGCTGCGAGGTGACGGTCGGGACGTCGTCGGCCGCAGCGATGAGGTCGCCCCGCGACACGTCGACCTCGTCGGCGAGCCGAACCGTGACGGCCTGCCGGGCAACGGCCGTGGCCAGCGGGCCGTCTGCCGTTTCGACCGACACCACGGTCGTACGGCGGCCCGAGGGCAGAACCACAACCTCATCACCGGCCGTCAGGGTCCCGGTGGCGAGAGTGCCTGCGTAACCGCGGTAGTCAGGAAGCTCAACGCTTATCGGCCGGATGACGTACTGCACCGGGAAGCGGGCGCCACGGCGACCCAGGTGGTCGCGGTCGACCTCGACCTGCTCGAGGTGCTCGAGCAGCGCGGGCCCGTCGTACCAGGGCATCCGAGAGCTGCGGTGGACCACGTTGTCGCCCTGCAGCGCCGCCATCGGGATCGCGGTCAGGTCAGGCAGGTCCAGGCCGCCGGCGAAGAAGCGGAAGTCCTCGACGATGCGGTCGTAGGTGCCCTGGTCGAAGTCGACGAGGTCCATCTTGTTGACCGCCAGCACCAGGTGCGGCACCCGCAGTAGGGCCGACAGGGAGGCGTGCCGGCGGGTCTGCTCGATGACGCCCTTTCGGGCGTCGACGAGCACCAGGGCGAGGTCGGCCGTGGAGGCGCCCGTAACCATGTTGCGGGTGTACTGCACGTGGCCTGGGGTGTCGGCCACGATGAAGGACCTGGCCGGCGTGGCGAAGTAGCGGTAGGCGACGTCGATGGTGATGCCCTGCTCCCGTTCGGCCCGCAGGCCGTCGGTGAGCAGCGCGAGGTTGGTGTAGTCGTCGCCCCGATCGATGGAGGTCTTCTCGACGGCCTCGAGCTGGTCGGTGAAGACGCTCTTGGAGTCGTAGAGCAGCCGCCCGATCAGGGTCGACTTGCCGTCGTCGACCGACCCGGCCGTGGCGAAGCGCAGCAGGCCACTCATCAGAAGTAGCCCTCCTTCTTGCGGTCCTCCATGGCGGCCTCCGACGCGCGGTCGTCGGCCCGGGTGGCCCCGCGCTCGGTCAGCCTGGTCACGGCGATCTCCGCGAGCACCTCCGCGGGGTTGCTCGCCGGGGAGGACACCGCGCCGGTGCAGGAGGCGTCGCCGACCGTGCGGTAGCGCACCACCTGGGTGCTGACGGCCTCCCCCGGACGGGGCTGCGAGTGCGGGGTGACGCCGAGCAGCATCCCGTCGCGGGAGAAGACCTCGCGCTCGTGGGCGTAGTAGATCGACGGGACCTCGATGCCCTCGCGGGCGATGTAGCGCCACACGTCGAGCTCGGTCCAGTTGCTCAGCGGGAAGACCCGGATGTGCTCGCCCGGGTTGTGCCTGCCGTTGTAGAGGTTCCACAGCTCGGGCCGCTGGTTTTTCGGGTCCCACTGGCCGAAGGCGTCGCGGAAGGAGAAGAAGCGCTCCTTGGCGCGGGCCTTCTCCTCGTCGCGGCGGGCCCCGCCGAAGACCGCATCGAACCGGCCCTCCTTGATGGTGCGCAGCAACGTCGTCGTCTGCAGCGGGTTGCGCAGGCCGCCCGCGACCTCGTGCACCCGGCCGGTGTCGATGTCGTCCTGCACCGACCCGACGACCAGGCGTGCCCCGAGCTCGGCGACCCGCTGGTCGCGAAACGCGAGGACCTCCTCGAAGTTGTGACCGGTGTCGACATGCACCAGGGGAAAGGGGATCTTGCCTGGCCAGAAAGCCTTCTCGGCCAGCTTGACCATGACGATCGAGTCCTTGCCACCGCTGAACAGCAGCGCCGGCCGCTCGAACTCCGCCGCCACCTCGCGCATGACATGGATGCCCTCGGCCTCGAGCAGGTCCAGCTGCGACAGGCCGGTGTCGACGGCGTTCACGGAGGCGGCGCTCGTCATGCCAGGCCCCGCTCGCGCAGCACGGTCAGCAGCTGCTCGACGCTCTCGGCCAGCGTCTGGTCCTGCGTCCGGACGACCGCGTCGGGCGCGACGGGAGCCTCGTACGGCGCGTCGACCCCCGTCAGCCCGCTGAGCTCGCCGGCGGCCTGCCTGGCGTACAGGCCCTTGACGTCCCGCTCGCTGCAGACCTCGACAGGAGTGGCGACGTGGACCTCTACGAAGTCAGCTCCGCGGGCCTCGTGCAGCTCGCGGACCCGGGCCCGGGTGTCGGCGAACGGGCTGATGACGCTGGCGAGCACCACCACGCCGTGCTTCGCGAGAGTGGCTGCCACCCAGCCGATCCGCAGCACGTTGGTGTCGCGGTCCTCCCGGCTGAACCCCAGCCCCCGGGAGAGGAACGCGCGGACCTCGTCGCCGTCGAGCACCTCGACAGGCCTCTCGAGCCGACCCGCGAGCGCGGTTGCCAGGGTGGTCTTGCCCGCGCTTGGGAGGCCGGTCAGCCACACGGTGGCGCCGGTGGCCACGGCAGTGATGGTCATGCGGACGTGCCGGGCATGGTGGAGTTCCTTCGGGAGCGGGAGGGGCGCGCGCGACGGCGCAGCAGGGCTCAGCCAGCGAGGACGAGGGAACAGACCGCGCTGGAGCAGCGCTGCAGGTCCACGTGAAGTCGCGCTACGAGGAAGACTCCGGTCATGCCCTCATCGTCCCACAGCCGCCGCTCGACGGCCCGCGGCGCTCAACGGGCGGAGCCGGGCAAGGCTGTGCCACCCTGAC
>JAYTHS010000565.1:0-2319 GCA_043732345.1 Frankiales bacterium
GTGCAGGTCGCGGTGCAGCTGCGCCCAGCCCAGGCCCATCATGTCGGGCACGTGCAGGTAGCCCACCCGCCCGTGGCTGGCGGCATGCACCGCGGCCCGCCGGCCGGCCACCCACTCGAAGTAGCGCAACGGCCCCTCTTCGCCCAGCGGAACGACCACGACGGTGCGCTCGACACCGTCCGCGGCGCGCAGCCGCAGCTCGACGGGCGCCCCGGCCGTACCGACGAGCAGCGGTCCCGGCCCACGCACCGGGTCGACCTCGCGCCCGTCCACGGCCAGCAAGGCCGCGCCGTCCACGGAGCCGACCCCGGGGGCGCGCAGCGGGGAGCGTCCGGTCGCGGCCGAGGGCTCCCCCGGCAGGGCCCGCGCCACCCGCCACAGTCCGTCGGCGTCCAGCTCCAGGTCGGCCCCGAGGTGCCCGAGCAGGTGGGCCGCCGCCACCGGGCGCTCGGGCGGGGTCTCGTACGCGTGGGAAGTGCCGAGCTCTCCCTGCACCTCCCACATGAGGTCGGAGAGGTCGTCGCGGGTGGCCAGCCGCGCGACCAGGGGGCGGTAACGGGCCAGCACGCTCGGCCAGTCGTTGCCCGCCATGTCGGAGACCCAGAAGTGGTCGCGCATGAGACGCCAGGCCTCGTCCAGCATCTGCTGCCACTCGTCGACCGGGGTGACGTGCACCCGCACGCGGCCCAGGTCGACCTCCACGCCCGCAGCGGGGTCGCCCTGGTCGGCGTCGGCCGAGGCTTTGCGGTCGGCGGGCAGCGAGCGCAGCGCCTCCCCGTCGCGGACCAGCAGCCGGCGTCCGTCGCCGGCGGCCCACACCTCGTCCACGCCCTCGGCCAGCACGGTCGTGACGCCGGTGGCCAGGCCGATCCGCTCGAGGGTCGGTCGGGGGACGTCGGCGGTCGGAGTGGCCCGGCCGTCACCGAGCACCCCGTGCACGCCCTCGCGCAGCCACACCAGCCCGCCCTCGACGGCCCGCAGCCGTGAGTAGCGCCCAGCCGGCACCGGGACAGCGACCGCGCGGTCGGTGAGCCCCTCGAGGTCGACGACCACCGGGGCGGGACCGTCGTCGCTGCTCGTGGTCGTCGGTGCCGGTCCGCCCCCGGCGGCCGACGGCGCGAACGGCGACGCGGTGGCCGCCGCCAGCGGCAACAGCTGCGGTCGGGTGCTCGCGGGGAACCCGAGGTCGAAGACGTGCTCGTCGTAGACGGGGTCGAAGGTCCGGGTGGAGAGGAACGCCAGGTGCGCGCCGTCAAGGGTGAAGGCGGGCGCGGTGTCGTTGAAGCGCAACGGCGACCCGTCGTGCACCTCTCCGTCGGCCGGGCGCGCGAGCTTGATCTGGCGGAGGTCGTGGCGGCCGGGGTGCGACCAGGCCAGCCACGCCGAGTCGGTCGAGAACGTCAGCCCGTCGACGGTGCCGTCCTCGCTGGCGGCGAGCTCGCGCACGGCGCCCGAGGTGGGGTCGACGAGCAGCAGTCGCCCGTCGTGGCTGGCTACCGCGAGCACGGACCCGTCCGGCGCGGCCGCGAGGTCGACCACCCGGCCGAGCTCCCCAGCGGCGACCGTCCGCCGGGTGGTTCCGGCCCGGTCGCTGACGACCAGACCGTCCTCGCCGGTGGCGTCGTCCACCCACACCACGTCCGGGCCCAGCAGGCGGGGCAGCCGGGCGCGGACGCCGGAGCCGGGCGCGAGAGTGCGCACGGGGCCATCGGAATGGGTCACCCACTGCACGCTGCCGCGCACCTCGAGCACGCTGGCCCGGCCGTCGGTGGCCACGGCGACATCAGCGAGGTGCTTGCCGGCCGGAACCGGAGCGGTCCGGCGGGCCGAGCGCGGGCCGCCGGTGCGGATCTCCAGGCGCCGCGGCTGGGAGTCGGGCGACAGGTCGTCCAGGACCCACAGCTCGCCGGCGACCGCGTAGACCACGCGGGTGCCGTCGGTGGTGGCGTGCCGGGCGTAGAAGTCCGCGTGGTCGGTGTGCCGGCGCAGGTCAGACCCGTCGGGGCGCACCGAGTACACGTTGCCAACGCCCTCGTGGTCGGAGAGCAGGGCCACCCGTCCGTCGACCCACATGGGCGCGGTGAGCTGGGCGGTCAGCTCGGGCAGCAACCGCACGAACTCCCCGGGTCCGGCGGCGTCCACCCACAGGCGTCCGGCCGTGCCGCCTCGGTAGCGCTTCCACATGGCCGGGTCGCGCCGGCGACCACCGAAGCCGGTGCCGAGGACGGTCACCCCACCGTCGGTGACGTCCAGGGCGGTGACCGGTCCGTGCGGCAGACGAACCGACGGGCCGCCGTCCAGGGGCACCGAGCGCGCCCA
>JAYTHS010000566.1:0-2316 GCA_043732345.1 Frankiales bacterium
GCGGACCGCTGGGAGCTTGAGCACGTCGGCGGGCAGCTCGGCCATCACCTGGGCCAGCACCGCCTTCGCGTCTTTGGCCCGCAGGGCATCCGCTAGGGCCACAAGCCGGCGTAGGGCGATGTCGGTGCGCGCGGCGTCGAGGCCAGTCGGGCACCTCTGGCAGCACTGACCCGTGGCCTCGTGCGGCGTCTCGCAGCCGGGTGACGGGGACCCCGACGACGAGCACCCGGGGTGTCCGGCGGCGAGCGCCCCGAGGCCGTGCGCGACAACCGTGACCGGCGCGCCCGACGCGGTCAGCAGGACGTGGGGCGTCACCCGCCGCGGACAGCCGGACGGACGTCGACGAGGTAGACCACCGCCGCGACGATCGTGACGATCCCAAACAGGCCGAACAGGCCGGTCACCAGACCGAGCAGCACCGACAGGCCAAGGATGGCGAGCCAGGCCGACTTGGTCATCTTGCCCATCGCGACGTATGCCGCGGCCGGGCGCGAGAGCGCGTCTGCGAACGCGAAGACCTTGAGCCCCAGCACGAAGTACGTCAGCAGGGTTAGCAGCAGTCCGGCGGGGTTGAGCATGAAGACAGTGTGGCGTGTGGCGATGCAGGTCGCAGGGACGGGGAGCCAGACGGACCGGAGCCCCTGCAGCGCGTGGCTGCAGAGGCTCCGGGCTGACCACCCGAGTGCTGACCACCCGAGTGGTGATGAGCAGGGTGGTGATGAGCAGGGTGGTGACTAGCCGATCTTGGCGGCAGCGCCCTCGACGGCCTTCCCGCCGGCCTTGACGGACTTCTTGGCGGCGACGGTCGCGGCCTCGGCCTTCTTGACGGCCGCCTTGCCCTCGGCAATCGCCGCCTCGGTGGCCGGCTGGCGACGGATCTGGGTCACGAGGCGCTCGCCACGGACGGCCAGCTTGGCGTAGAAGTCGGTCGCGGTGCCCTGCGCCGTGCTGAGCTTGGCCTTAGCGAAGGTGCGCAGCTCCTTGACCTGGGTCGGCAGTCCCTTGAGCTTGGCCGGGACGTTCTCGACGCGCGTCTGAACCTTCTTGGCCTCGGCGGACAGGTCCGCGGGGACTTCCTTGACCTGCTCGAGCGCGAGGTCGGCGACGCCCAGCGCAGCGAACAGAGGCTTCTTGGCCTCGGTCAGGTCGATCGTGGGGAGCTTGGTGGTGTCGAACGTGGGGAGCTTGTCGGTCAGAGTGCTCATGCTGATGCCTCCTGAGGCGTTGGGGGGTCGTTGATGGTCCGGTCGGAGGTTGCGGCCGCCAGGGCGGCGTTCGCGAGGTTCTCCTTGCGGAAGCTGTCGTGGATCTCGAGCAGCACCTGCTTCTGCCGCTCGGTCAGGGCGTCGTCGGCCAGCACGGCGTCGACGAGCGGGCTCGCCTCGCGGTGCTCGAGAATCCCGGCCTGCACGTACAGCACCTCGGCCGAGATGCGCAGCCCCTTGGCGATCTGCTGCAGGATCTCGGCGCTCGGTTTGCGCAGCCCGCGCTCGATCTGGCTGAGGTAGGGGTTGCTGACCCCCGCCTGCAGGGCGAGCTGCCGCAGCGAGATCTGCGCCGCTCCGCGCTGCTCCCTGATGAAGTCACCCAGGTGTCGTACGGCGGGCACGTAGGCCTCCTTCCTCGTAACTGGTTTGCGTGTGTAACGCTAAGTCAGGGTGCTAGCTATTGCAAGCGGTCTGCTAGCAGATGCCTCGTGACCTCGCTCACAGCAAGCAGTGACGTCCCTCCTACAGGCGTTCGGCGCGCATGACGCTGATGTTGCTCGGCAGCTCAAGCCTGTCGAGCCGTGGGTCCCACACCCCGTGCTCGACCGCCCTCCGGACGAGATGGCCGTTGGCTGAGCGGGCAAGGTGGCCTAGCTCCATGACGTGACCGCTGACGTTCTCCCTGGGGTCCACGGCCTCCCCCGCGGCTCGGCGCCGCCGCAGGTCGTCGCTGACACGCCTGAGGAACTCTTCGAACTCGCGGCTGTCGTCGACCACAGCGACGACAACGTTCCTGCGCTCGTGTCGCGACGGGTCGAAGACGTATCTCCTGACGACGTAGCGGCGCTTGGCGTCGTTGTCGTGGTCCACCTCGCTCACGGTGCAAAGCCTGGAGCACGACGCCGGAGGCCGCACCGACGATCTGGTGTGAGGAACCGCTGGGCTGGCCACCGCCCGACCCGTGCTTCGCACCGACCTGCTGCAGGACGCAGAGGCGACCGATCGGTTCGACCTCTAGGTGCCGATCCTCGACGGCGCTGCTGGACACCTGGGAGCGTCGGACGTCGTACGTCGGTCCACACCGCCGACCGCCGACGGGAACCACTTT
>JAYTHS010000567.1:0-21678 GCA_043732345.1 Frankiales bacterium
CTCGCGCTCGGGGCGCGCGTGCAACGCCCGCTCTGGGCGAGCACCGGAACGAAGAATCCAGCATACCCGGATCATCTGCGCGAACCCGGTCGGGAGGACGCCGAGACCGTCGAGACAGGCACCCTGTCGGCCGCGCTCGGCGGGTTCACCGCGGTGCACGCGATGGCCAACACCGACCCCGTCGCCGACACGGCAGGGGTGGTCGAACAGGTCTGGCGGCTCGGCCAGATGGCCGGTCACTGCGACGTCATCCCGGTCGGTGCGGTGACCGTCGGGTTGCGCGGCGAGCAGATGGCCGAGCTCGGCACGATGGCCGACAGCGCCGCCCGGGTTCGGGTCTTCAGCGACGACGGGCACTGCGTCAGCGATGCCAGCCTGATGCGGCGGGCCCTTGAATACGTCAAGGCCTTCGACGGCGTGATCGCCCAGCACGCCCAGGAGCCGAGGCTGACGGTCGGCGCGCAGATGAACGAGGGCATCAACTCCAGCCTGCTCGGCCTCGGCGGCTGGCCGGCCGTCGCCGAGGAGGCGATCATCGCCCGCGACTGTCTGCTGGCCGGGCACGTCGGGGGACGTCTACACATCTGCCACGTCTCGACCGCGGGCAGCGTCGAGTTGCTCCGCTGGGCCAAGGGCCACGGTTGGGATGTGACTGCCGAGGTCACCCCGCACCACCTGCTGCTCACGGACGACCTCGCGGCGACCTACGACCCGACGTACAAGGTCAACCCGCCGCTGCGCACACAGGCCGACATCGATGCGCTGCGGGCCGGGCTGGCCGACGGCACGGTCGACTGCGTCGCGACCGACCACGCACCACATGCGCTGGAGGACAAGGAAACCGAGTGGGGGGCGGCCTCGCCCGGCATGACCGGCCTGGAGACGGCGCTGTCGGTCGTGGTGCAGACGATGGTCGAGCCGGGCCGGCTGAGCTGGCGCCAGCTCGCCGCGCGGATGAGCGAGACCCCCGCGCGGATCGGGCGTCTGGAGGGTCATGGCCGGCCGATCGCCGTCGGTGAGCCGGCCAACCTGGTGCTCGTCGATCCCGGTGCGAGCTGGACGGTCGACCCGGCCCAGACGGCGAGCCGCAGTCGCAACACGCCCTTCGCCGGGCGGCAGCTGCCCGCGCGGGTGCGCGCGACCTTCCTGCGAGGGCGGCCGACAGTCCTCGACGGCAAGCCGGCCTGATGCTCCTCCGCGTCCTGTTGACCGTGGGCACGCTGGTGTTCGCTGCCGGCTTCTCGCTGCTGATGCTGAAGGGGTGGCGGGGCCGGCAGCGGCGCCAGGGCGACCTCCCGCCGCCGCCGCAGCCGGTCGGCGACGCATCCGTCGTGGCGGCGGCGACCGCCGGGTTGTTCGTCGGGACGACCTTCACCGGCGACTGGATGGACCGGGTCGCGGTGCACCACCTGTCCGACCGGGCCACCGCCGACCTGCTGCTCGCGACCGACGGCGTGCACATCGACCGCGAGGGACTTCCGGAGTTGTTCATCCCCTACGACGCGGTGGAGTCGGCCGCGATCGATGTCGCACTGGCTGGCAAGGTCGTCAGCGGCGGCATGCTCGCGATCACCTGGCGGCTCGGCCCGCGCGTGCTGACGAGCGGTTTCCGGGCCACCGACCACGCCGCGCACCGCCGGCTCGCGGCCGCGATCTCCTCCCAGCTCCCGGTGGTGACCCCGTGACCCCCGCCGTGCTGGTCCTCGAGGACGGCCGGAGCTTTCGCGGTGAGGCTTACGGCGCGGTCGGTGAGACCTTCGGTGAGGCGGTCTTCAACACCGGGATGACCGGCTATCAGGAGACACTCACCGACCCCAGCTACCACCGCCAGGTCGTCGTGATGACGGCCCCGCAGATCGGCAACACCGGCGTCAACGACGAGGACGCCGAATCCGACCGGATCTGGGTCAGCGGCTACGTCGTCCGCGACCCGTCCCGGGTGGCCAGCAACTGGCGGTCGAAGCGGTCGCTGCCGGCCGAGCTCGAGGCGCAGGGCGTCGTCGGCATCAGCGGCATCGACACCCGCGCCCTGACCCGTCATCTGCGTGAGCGCGGCGCGATGCGGGTCGGGATCAACAGCACCGGCGCCGACGTCGATGAGGTGCACGGTCGGGTCCTCGCGAGCCCCGGCATGGCGGGCAGCGATCTGGCCCGCGAGGTCACCACTGCCACGGCGTACGTCGTGCCGGCGGTCGGTGTGCGGCGGTTCACCGTCGCCGCAATGGATCTCGGCATCAAGCGGCGGACCCCCTGGCACCTGGCCCAGGCCGGTTGCGAGGTGCATGTCCTGCCGGCGACGTCGACCGCAGCCGACCTGCTCGCCCTTGCCCCGGACGGCGTCTTCTTCTCCAACGGGCCAGGCGATCCGGCCACCGCCGACTATGCGGTCGACGCGGTCCGCGGGGTGCTCGACGCCGGCGTGCCGGTCTTCGGCATCTGCTTCGGCCACCAGGTGCTCGGCCGGGCACTGGGCCTCGGGACCTACAAGTTGCGCTACGGCCACCGGGGGGTGAACCAGCCGGTCCAGGACCGCACGACCGGCCGGGTCCACATCACCAGCCACAACCACGGGTTCGCCGTCCAGGCACGGCTCGACGGGCCGACCGACACGGCCTACGGCCCGGTGCAGGTGAGCCACGTCGACCTCAACGACGATGTCGTCGAAGGGCTGAGTTGCGCTCAGGCGCGCGCCTTCTCGGTGCAGTACCACCCGGAGGCGGCGCCGGGACCGCACGACGCCACCGGCCTGTTCGCCTCCTTCGCCGCTCTGATGGGAGCCTGACGTGCCCAAGCGCGAGGACCTGCACCACGTCCTGGTCATTGGCTCCGGACCGATCCTGATCGGCCAGGCCGCCGAGTTCGACTACTCGGGGACCCAGGCCTGCCGGGTGCTGCGGGCCGAGGGCCTGCGCGTCACCCTGATCAACTCCAACCCGGCGACGATCATGACCGACCCGGAGTTCGCCGACGCGACCTACATTGAGCCCATCACCCCGGAGTACGTCGAGAAGGTCATCGCCAAGGAGCGGCCCGACGCGCTGCTGGCCACCCTCGGCGGCCAGACCGCCCTGAACGCCGCGATGTCCCTGCACTTCTCCGGGGTCCTGGAGAAGTACGGCGTCGAGCTGATCGGTGCCGACGTCGACGCGATCCAGGCCGGCGAGGACCGTCAGAGGTTCAAGCAGATCGTCGCCGACATCGGCGCGCACAGCGCCCGTAGCGCCGTCTGCCACACGATGGACGAGGTGCTGGCGGCTGTCGGCGACCTCGGCTACCCCGTCGTCGTGCGGCCGTCGTTCACGATGGGCGGCAGTGGCTCGGGGGTCGCCCACGACGAGGCCGGCCTGCACCGCATCGCCGGTGGCGGGCTGCACGCGAGCCCCACCAGCGAGGTGCTCCTGGAGGAGTCGATCCTGGGCTGGAAGGAGTACGAGCTGGAGCTGATGCGCGACCGCGCCGACAACGTCGTCGTCATCTGCGCCATCGAGAACCTCGACCCGATGGGTGTCCACACCGGCGACTCGATCACGGTCGCCCCGGCGATGACGCTGACCGACCGGGAGTACCAACAGCTGCGTGACATCTCGATCGACGTGATCCGCGCGGTGGGCGTCGACACCGGCGGCTGCAACATCCAGTTCGCCGTCAACCCCGATGACGGCCAGATCATCGTCATCGAGATGAACCCACGGGTCTCGCGGTCCAGCGCGCTGGCTTCCAAGGCGACCGGCTTCCCGATCGCGAAGATCGCCGCCAAGCTCGCCATCGGCTACACGCTCGACGAGATCCCCAACGACATCACCAGGGAGACCCCGTCGGCCTTCGAGCCCTCGCTGGACTACGTCGTGGTGAAGATCCCCCGGTTCGCGTTCGAGAAGTTCCCCGGCGCCGACCCCGAGCTGACGACGACCATGAAAAGCGTTGGCGAGGCGATGGCCTTCGGTCGGTCCTTCATCGAGGCCCTGCAGAAGGCCATGCGGTCCCTGGAGCAGGAGCCGGCCGGCTTCTGGGTGCAGCCCGACCCGCCCGGCACCGCGCAGGACGCCCTGGAGCTGGCGAAGGTGCCGCACGACGGGCGGCTGCACACCGTTGAGAGGGCCCTGCGCCTCGGCGCTACCGTCGAGGAGGTGTTCGCGGCCACCAAGATCGACCCGTGGTTCCTGGACCAGCTGCTCCAGCTGGTCGAGCTGCGCACAGAGTTGGAGGCCGCGCCGCACGCCACCCTCGAGGAGCCGCTCCTGCGCCGCGCCAAGCGGTTCGGGTGCAGCGACCGGCAGATCGCTGTCGTCCGCGGTGTCAGCGAGCAGCACGTCCGGGCCCGGCGGTACGAGCTCGGCGTTCGGCCCGTCTACAAGACCGTCGACACGTGCGCGGCGGAGTTTGCTGCCGAGACGCCCTACCACTACTCGTCCTACGACGAGGAGTCCGAGGTCGCCCCCTCCAGCAAGCGCAAGGTCCTGATCCTGGGCAGCGGGCCCAACCGGATCGGGCAGGGCATCGAGTTCGACTACGCCTGCGTCCATGCCTCTTTCGCCCTGCACGACGCGGGTTACGAGACCGTGATGGTCAACTGCAACCCCGAGACCGTCAGCACCGACTACGACACCAGCGACCGGCTGTACTTCGAGCCGCTGACCGTCGAGGACGTCCTCGAGGTGGTCGAGGCCGAGCGCGAGAGCGCCCGCGCCGGTGGTGGCGAGCTGGTCGGTGTGGTGGTCCAGCTCGGCGGACAGACCCCGCTGCGGCTGGCCCAGGAGCTCAAGGACTGCGGCGTCCCGATCGTCGGCACCAGCCCGGAGGCCATCCACCTGGCCGAGGAGCGCGGGGCCTTCGGCCGGGTCCTCGCCGACGCCGGGCTTCCCGCCCCCAAGCACGGGACCGCCACGTCGTACGACCAGGCCAGGCAGATCGCCGAGAGCGTCGGCTACCCGGTGCTGGTCCGGCCGTCGTACGTGCTGGGTGGTCGCGGCATGGAGATCGTCTACAGCGACGAGATGCTCGTCGACTACGTCGAGCGCTCGACCCTGATCGGCCCGGACACCCCGGTGCTGGTCGACCGGTTCCTCGAGGACGCGATCGAGATCGACGTCGACGGGCTGTACGACGGGACCGAGCTCTACCTCGGCGGCGTGATGGAGCACATCGAGGAGGCGGGCATCCACTCCGGTGACTCCGCCTGCGCGCTGCCCCCCATCACCCTCGGGCGGGCCGACCTGCTGCGGATCCGCACCTCCACCGAGGCGATCGCGAAGGGCGTCGGTGTCCGCGGGCTGCTCAACGTGCAGTACGCCCTCAAGGACGACGTGCTCTACGTCCTGGAGGCCAACCCCCGGGCCTCGCGCACCGTGCCGTTCGTCAGCAAGGCGACCGCCGTACCGCTGGCCAAGGCCTGCGCCCGGGTCATGCTCGGTGCGAGCATCGCCGAGCTGCGGGCCGAGGGCCTGCTGCCCGCCAGTGGGGACGGAGGGACGCTACCGATGGACGCGCCGATCTCAGTGAAGGAGGCCGTCCTGCCGTTCGGCCGCTTCCGCGGCCAGGACACCGTGCTCGGTCCGGAGATGAAGTCCACCGGCGAGGTCATGGGCATCGACGCCGTCTTCGGGACGGCTTACGCCAAGAGCCAGAGCGCGGCGTACGGCGATCTGCCGACCTCGGGGACCGTGTTCGTCAGCGTGGCCAACCGCGACAAGCGAGCCATGATCTTCCCGGTGAAGCGACTGTCCGACCTCGGCTTCGAGGTGCTGGCGACCGAGGGGACCGCCGAGGTGCTGCGGCGCAACGGGGTCCCGGTCACGGTCGTCGGCAAGCACTCGCAGAGCCCGGCCGACAGCATCGTCCCCCGGGTGCTGGCCGGCGAGATCGGCCTCATCATCAACACGCCCTTCGGGGTGGGGGCGCGGCTGGACGGCTATGAGATCCGTACGGCTGCCGTCAGCCGGGGAGTCCCCTGCATCACCACGATCCAGGGTGCCGCGGCCTGCGTGCAGGGCATCGAGGCACTGGTCCGTGGCGACATCGGTGTCCTGTCCCTGCAGGAGCACCACCGGGCGCTGGCCGCCGCACGAGAGAGAGGCTGAGCATGCCCGTACAGGTCCAGGGCGAGGTCCTGAGCATCCGCAAGGTCGGGGCCTACCACGCGATGACCGTGGTCGCGCCCGGGATGGCCGAGCTCACCCGGCCGGGTCACTTCCTGGCTGTCCAGGTCGGGGGGCCGGAGTCCAGCATGCTGCTGCGCCGGGCCTTCGCGATCTACGACGTCAAGGAACGGGGCGTCTACGGAGGGACCGTCGAGTTCGTCTTCGCGGTACATGGCAAGGGGACGGCCTGGCTCGCGGGTCGCCGACCGCAGGACAAGCTCGACCTGGTCGGCCCGCTCGGCAAGCCTTTCCGGCTGCCGACCTCGCCGGTCACCGCAACCCTCGTCGGTGGCGGGTACGGCAGCGCACCGCTGCTCCCGCTCGCGACCGTCCTGCGCGACCGCGGCTGCAAGGTCGACTTCGTGCTCGGTGCCGCCAGCGCAGACCGGTTGTTCGGCCAGCTGGAGGCCAAGCGGATTGCCGGCATCTGCGAGGTCACGACCGACGACGGCTCCATGGGTCGTCAGGGGCGCGTCACCGACGTCCTGCCCCAGCTGCTGGACAGGACCGGCAGCGAGGTCGTCTACGCCTGCGGGCCGATGGGGATGCTGCGGGCGGTCAGCGAGCTGGCGTCCGAGCGGGGCGTGCCGGCCCAGGTCGCCGTGGAGGAGGCCATGGCCTGCGGGATCGGGGTCTGCATGACCTGTGTCCTGCCGGTCATCGGCGATGACGGCCAGACCCGGATGCTGCGCTCCTGCGTGGAGGGACCGGTGTTCCTCGGTGATCGCGTCCGCTGGGACGACGTCGGCACCGTCCCGCCGGACGTCGTCGGGTCCTTGAACGCCGCCGGGGCGGGGGGGCACCGGTGAGCGAGATGACGCTGCGGCCGGCCCGCGAGGTAGCCGCCGGTCCGACAGTCGACATGACGACCACGCTGGCCGGGGTGGAGTTCCCCAACCCGGTCTTCACGGCCTCCGGGTGCGCCGCGGCCGGTCAGGAGCTCGACCAGTTCTTCGACGTCAGCCTGCTGGGCGGCATCGTCACCAAGTCGATCATGCTGGAGCCACGGTCGGGCCGGGCCACCCCGCGGATGGCCGAGACCCCCAGCGGCATGCTCAACTCGATCGGGCTGCAAGGCCCCGGCATCGACGCGTTCCTGGACAAGGACCTGCCGTGGCTGGCCGAGCGGGGCGCCCGCGCGGTCGTGTCGATCGCCGGTGGCAGCGTCGAGGACTACGTCCGGCTGGCCCAGAAGCTGCGGGGCCGACCCGGGCTGACGATGGTCGAGGTCAACATCTCCTGTCCGAACGTCGAGGACCGCGGCCAGGTCTTCGCCTGCGACCCGAGGGCCGCGGCGGGCGTCATCACGGCCGTCAAACGGGCGATGAGCCCCGGCGTCCCGGTCTTTGCCAAGCTCAGCCCCGACGTCACCGACATCACCGAGATCGCGCGCGCCTGCGTCGACGCGGGCGCCGACGGCCTGTCGGTCATCAACACGCTGCTCGGCATGGTCATCGACACCACGACGATGCGACCAGCGCTTGGCGGCATCACGGGCGGTCTGTCCGGACCGGCCATCCGGCCGGTCGCGGTGCGCTGCGTCTGGCAGATCCGCCAGGCCCTGCCCGACGTGCCCCTGCTGGGCATGGGAGGAATCCGGACCGGCCTGGACGCTCTGGAGCTCGTCCTCGCGGGGGCTGACGCGGTCAGCGTGGGGACGTCGGTGTTCGGCGATCCGACCGCCCCCGTCCGGGTGCTCGACGAGCTTGCCCGGGCCCTGGCGGAGCGGGGACTGGACCGCTTCCGCGACGCCGTGGGGCTGGCTCACCGGCCCCCCGTCACGTACGTCCCGGAGGGGCCGGACCCGGTCGGCGACGAGCCGCCGCTGCCCCGCGCGGTCCGGTTCGAGTCGTGAGGGCCCCCCTCGCGGTCGCCCTCGACGCCCCCGACCTGGTGACTGCTGCCGCCTGGGCCGCTGCCGTCTCGCCGCACGTCCAGGTCGTCAAGGTCGGGCTCGAGCTGTTCGTCGCGACCGGGCCGGCCGTCGTCGATGCCGTCCGGGGTGACAACGAGGTGTTCCTGGACCTCAAGCTGCACGACATCCCCCACACCGTCGCGGGGGCGGCCCGCAGCGCGTCCCGGGTGCGGCCACGGTTCCTCACCGTCCACGCTGGCGGGGGAGCCGACATGGTGCGCGCGGCTGTCGAGGCCGCCCCGGAGGTCACGATCGCTGCGGTCACCGTGCTGACGAGCATGTCCACGCAGACGCTGCTCGACGTCGGTCTCCTGGGGCCACCGCTGGACGCCGTACGACGGCTCGCGGCCCTCGCGGTCGGCGCAGGCGCCGGGGCGCTCGTCTGCTCGCCCCAGGAGGTCGCCGCTGTCCGGGCCGAGGTGGGCCCGGGCATCGTGCTGATCACCCCAGGGGTTCGTCCCGCCGGCGCCGACGTCGGGGACCAGGCCCGGGTCGCGACCCCGCAGCAGGCGCTGGCCGACGGCGCCGACCTGCTCGTCGTCGGTCGTCCCATCACCGGCGCCGACGACCCCGGTGCCGCCGCAGCGCAGATCGCCGCCGCCTTGCACTGACGGTGTCCAGCCGACGGCACTGTGCGCAGGGTGCCGATCGACGGCGCCGAGCCGCATGGCGACGCCCTGCATTGCCCTACGGCACCCCGGCTCGCTAGGTTGCGTCAGCCCCGTCCAGCCAGCCGATCATGAGGTGACCCGTACGTGGCCCTGCCGCCCCTGACGCCCGAGCAACGGGCCGCCGCGCTGCAGAAGGCCGCGGCCGCCCGCAAGGCCCGGGCCGAGCTCAAGGTCGCCCTCAAGAGCAGCGGCACCTCGCTCGCCCAGGTCCTGGACAGCGGCGGCACCGACGAGGCCGTCGGCAAGATGAAGGTCGTCGCGGTCCTGGAGGCGATGCCTGGGGTCGGCAAGGTCAGGGCCCAGAAGCTCATGGCGACGCTCGAGATCAGCCCGGCCCGGCGGGTCCGCGGCCTGGGTGCCAAGCAGCGTGAGGCGCTGCTGCGGGAGTTCTCCTGACCGGCCGGCTCACCGTGCTGTCCGGCCCGTCGGGGGTGGGCAAGGGAAGTGTCATCGCCGCCGTCCGGCGCCGGTACCCGCACGTGTGGCTGTCCGTGAGCGTCACGACCCGGCCGCCCCGACCGGGTGAGCACCAGGGCGTGGAGTACCACTTCGTCGACCAGCCGGAGTACGAACGGATGGTCCGTGCCGGGGAGCTGCTCGAGCACGCGGACTACGCCGGTAGCTCCTACGGCACTCCGCGGCAGCCCGTCCTGGACCGGCTCGCGCAGGGCATCCCGGCACTGCTGGAGATCGAGCTGCAGGGCGCCCGGCAGGTCAAGGCCGCGATGCCCGAGGCGCACCTGGTCTTCCTGGCTCCCCCCGACCTGGCCGAGCTGACCCGGCGGCTCACCGGCCGGGGCACCGAGGATCCCGAGCGCGTTCGCCGGCGCCTCGCGCTGGCCGAGGTCGAGCTGGCCTCCGAGGGCGAGTTCGAGGCCGTCATCGTCAACCGCGACGTCGAGCACGCAGCCGACGCGCTGGTAACCTTGCTCAGCACCCCCTGATCATCGGAGAAGTTACGTGTCTGGAACCGTCGCCAACCCGATCGGCATCACCAACCCCCCGATCGACGAGCTGCTGGACGCGACCGACTCGAAGTACAGCCTGGTGATCTACGCCGCCAAGCGCGCCCGGCAGATCAACGCCTACTACTCCCAGCTCGGTGAGGGCCTCCTGGAGTACGTCGGGCCGCTGGTCGAGACCGGCGTCCAGGAGAAGCCGCTGAGCATCGCGCTGCGCGAGATCAACGCCGGGCTGCTGCACCACGAGCACGTCCCCGACCCGGTCTAGGCACACCGGACCGAGCAGCGCATGGCGCAGGTCGTCCTCGGCGTCGCCGGAGGCATCGCGGCGTACAAGGCGGTGGAGCTGCTGCGGCAGCTGACCGAGGCTGGTCACGAGGTGACCGTCGTCCCCACGGCGGCGGCGCTGCAGTTCGTCGGTGCCCCGACCTGGGCGGCGCTGTCCGGTCGTCCGGTCAGCAGCACCGTCTGGGACGAGGTGCACCAGGTCCCGCACGTGCGCGTCGGGCAGTCCGCCGAGCTCGTGGTGGTTGCTCCCGCGACCGCCGACCTGCTGGCCCGGGCCGCGCACGGCCTCGCCGACGACCTGCTCACCACCACCCTGCTGACGGCCCGCTGCCCCGTGGTGATGGCGCCGGCGATGCACACCGAGATGTGGGAGCACCCCGCGACCCGAGCCAACGTGGCCACCCTTCGGTCCCGCGGCGTCCTGGTCCTTGACCCCGACGTCGGCCGGCTGACCGGTGCCGACAGCGGTCGTGGACGGCTCCCGGACCCGGTTGAGCTGGCTCGGCTGTGCACCCGGGTCCTGGCGGGACGGGTCGGCACCGACCTCGCCGGGCGCACCGTCGTGGTCACGGCCGGGGGTACCCGCGAGCACCTGGACCCGGTGCGCTACCTCGGCAACCGCTCCAGCGGCAAGCAGGGTCAGGCGCTGGCCCGGGCCGCGTCGGCCCGCGGAGCCCGCGTCGTCCTCATCACGGCAGGTGGGCTCCCGGACCTGCCCGGCGTCCAGGTCGTCCGGGTCGTCAGCGCCCAGGAGTTGTACGTCGCCACGCTGGCCGCTGCCGCGGGTGCGGACGCGGTGGTGATGGCGGCCGCCGTGAGCGACTACCGGCCCGTCGAGCGGCTGACGACCAAGCGCAAGAAGACCGAGGCCCTCACGGTGGAGCTCGTCGCCAACCCCGACGTCCTGCGCGCGCTGGTCGCCGCCCGCGCACCCGGTCAGGTGCTCGTCGGCTTCGCCGCCGAGACCGGTGACACCGACGGCACCGTGCTGGACCACGGGCGGGCCAAGCTCAGCGCGAAGGGCTGCGACCTGCTGGTCGTCAACGAGGTCGGGGAGGCTGGACACGCCACCGGGTTCGAGGGCGACACCAACGCCGCGGTGGTGCTCGGCGCCGACGGGACCGCGCACGACGTACCGCTCGGGAGCAAGGACGCCCTCGCCGAGGTCGTCTGGGACCTCGTCCGCGATCGCCTCGCGGATCGGTAGTCTGCAACGGCGAGTGCCAGTGCGCGTCCGCGCGAGCCGCAACCGGTAGGAGAACCCCCTTGTCCCGTCGCCTGTTCACGTCCGAGTCCGTGACCGAGGGTCACCCCGACAAGATCGCCGACGCGATCAGCGACGCGATCCTGGACGCGCTGCTGGCGAAGGACCCGACGAGCCGGGTCGCGGTCGAGACCCTGATCACCACCGGTCAGGTCCACGTGGCGGGTGAGGTCACCACCTCGGCGTACGTCGACATCCCGACCATCGTGCGCGACACGATCCTCGAGATCGGCTACGACAGCAGCAAGAAGGGCTTCGACGGCTTGTCCTGTGGCGTGAGCGTGAGCATCGGCTCGCAGAGCCCCGACATCGCGCAGGGCGTCGACACCGGCTACGAGGCGCGGGTCGGCGGCTCGGTCGAGGACCCGCTGGACCGCCAGGGCGCCGGTGACCAGGGGCTGATGTTCGGCTTCGCGTGCGACGAGACCCCCGAGCTGATGCCGCTGCCCATCGCCCTGGCGCACCGGCTCGCCAAGCGGCTGACCCAGGTGCGCAAGGACGGAGTGGTGCCCTACCTGCGGCCCGACGGCAAGACCCAGGTCACGATCGAGTACGTCGACGGCAAGCCCGTGCGGCTGGACACGGTCGTGGTGAGCAGCCAGCACGCTGACGACATCGACCTGGACAGCCTGCTCGCACCAGACATCGCCGAGCACGTCGTCGCGCCCGAGCTCGAGGGCCTGGGCATCGAGACCGAGGGCTACCGGCTGCTGGTCAACCCGACGGGCAAGTTCGTCATCGGTGGCCCGATGGGCGACGCGGGGCTGACCGGCCGCAAGATCATCGTGGACACCTACGGCGGCTACGCCCGTCACGGCGGCGGAGCGTTCAGCGGCAAGGACCCGTCCAAGGTCGACCGGTCGGCCGCCTACGCGATGCGCTGGGTGGCCAAGAACGTCGTCGCCGCCGGGCTCGCCAGCCGGTGCGAGGTGCAGGTCGCCTACGCAATCGGCAAGGCCGAGCCGGTCGGGCTGTTCTGCGACACCTTCGGCACCGGGGTCGTCGAGGACGACCTGCTGCAGGTAGCGATCACCGAGGTGTTCGACCTGCGCCCGGCCGCGATCATCCGTGACCTGGACCTGCTGCGGCCGATCTACGGCGCCACCAGCGCCTACGGCCACTTCGGTCGCGGTGGCTTCACCTGGGAGGACACCGGCCGGGCGGAGCTGCTCAGGAAGGTCGCCGGGCAGTAGCCGTCGTGCCCGGCGCGCCACGGGCCCCCGGCCCGCTCGCGGCGGACCGGCCGGTCGCCCGGGTCGCCGTCGACACCGGGGTGGCCCACCTGGACCGGCCCTTCGACTACGCCGTCCCCGAGGCGGTGTCCGTCGGGGCCCAGGCCGGCTGCCGGGTCCGGGTGCGCTTCAGCGGTCGGCTCGTGGACGGGATCCTGCTGGAGCGGGCCGACACGACCGACCACACCGGACTGCTCGCACCGCTGCACGCGCTGGTGAGCCCCGAGCCGGTGCTGTCCGACGAGCTGGCGCTGCTCTGCCGGGCTGTCGCCGACCGGGCCGGTGGGCCGCTGTACGACGTCCTGCGGCTGGCCCTGCCACCTCGGCATGCCCGGATGGAGGCGGAGGCCGCGCGCACGCCCGAGCCGGCCCCGGCGCCCCCCGAGCCGGGTCCCTGGTCGAGGTACCCCACCGGACCGGCCTTCCTCGAGGCGCTGGCAGACCGGGCGCCCCGGGCGGCGTGGGCGGCCCTGCCCGGCCCGGACTGGCCCCGTGAGGTCGCCCTGGCCGTGCAGGCCGCGACCGCCGCAGGGCGGGGCGCCGTCGTGGTGCTGCCGGACGCCCGCGACGTCGACCGGGTCACCGCTGAGCTGACCGTCGCCGGCGTCCCGCACGTCGGGCTGCGGGCGGACCTCGGCCCGGCCGAGCGCTACCGCAGGTGGCTCGCCGTACGCAGGGGCGTCGTCCAGGCCGTCGTCGGGACGCGGGCGGCGGCCTTCGCGCCGGTCCGCGACCTCGGGCTGGTCGTCCTGTGGGACGACGGGGACGACCTCCACGCGGAGCCCCGGACGCCGTACGTCCACGCCCGTGAGGTCCTCGTGCAGCGAGCGCACCTCTCCGGGGCCGCAGCCCTGCTGGGGGGTCACGCCCGGACCGCGGAGGCGCAGCTGCTCGTCGAGACCGGGTGGGCGCGCGACCTCGTCGCCGACCGGGCCGCAGTCCGGCTCGCAGCGCCGCGGGTCGACGGCACGAGCGAGGCCGACCTGGCCCACGACCCGCTGGCGCAGGCTGCCCGCATCCCCGGGCTGGCGTTCGCTGCGGCCCGGGACGCGCTCGCCGCCGGTGCACCCGTGCTGGTCCAGGTCCCTCGCCGGGGCTACGTGCCGGCGATGGCCTGCGTCCGCGACCGCACGCCCGCCCGCTGTCCGGCCTGCGCCGGTCCGCTGTCGATCACCTCCGGGCACGCGGTCGCCGGCTGCCGGTGGTGCGGGAGGCTGGCCGGTGACTGGCGGTGCCCGGAGTGCGACGGAGGCGCGATGCGGGCGACGGTCGTCGGGGCCCGCCGTACGGCGGAGGAGCTGGGCCGGGCGTTCCCCGCCGTACCGGTGCGCACCAGCGGACGCGACGAGGTGCTGGCCACGGTCACCGGCACGGCGCAGCTGGTCGTCGCGACACCGGGCGCCGAACCGGTGGCGGAGGGAGGCTACGGCGCGGTGCTGCTGCTCGACGCGTGGGCGCTGCTGACCCGCGCCGACCTCCGGGCGGGAGAGGAGGCGCTGCGGCGCTGGACCGCCGCGGCCGCCCTTGCCCGGGCGGCGTCGCAGGACGGGCGGGTCGTGCTGGTCGCCGACCGCGGCCTGGCCCAGGTGCAGGCCCTCACCCGCTGGGACCCCGTCGGCGCGGCCCGTCGGGAGCTGACCGAGCGGACCGAGCTGGGCTTCCCGCCCGCCACCCGGATGGCCAGCGTGTCCGGCCCCGCCGCCGCGGTGGCCGACCTGCTCGCTGGGCTGGCCGTCGGCGAGGTCCTCGGCCCGGTGGACGACGGGGAGGGGGAGCGGGCGCTCGTCCGGGTCCCGCGGGCGCAGGGACAGGCGCTCGCCGCTGCGCTCAAGGCCGCAGCCGGCGTCCGCAGTGCCCGCAAGGCCGAGCCTGTCCGGATCGAGCTCGACCCGCTGCGCCTCGGCTAGAGGTGCGGCGCCTCTAGACTCGCGGTGTGGCCGTCCGACCGATCCGCCTGATGGGTGACCCCGTCCTGCGCACCCCCGCGCAGGTCGTCACCACCTTCGACAAGGAGCTGCGGACGCTCGTCAAGGACCTCACGGACACCATGCTGGAGGCCCCCGGCATCGGCCTCGCCGCCCCCCAGATCGGGGTGTCGCTGCGGGTGTTCACCTACGACGTCGGCGAGGACGAGCTCGGCCACCTGGTCAACCCGGTGCTGCACTTCCCGCACGACGAGCAGATGGACGGCGACGAGGGGTGCCTGTCGATTCCTGGCCTGACCTTCGACTGCCGGCGGATGGCCGAGGTCGTCGCCCACGGGCAGAACGTCTACGGGGACCCGATCACCGTCCAGGGCCGCGACCTGCTGGCCCGGTGCGTGCAACACGAGGCCGACCACCTCGACGGCGTGCTGTTCGTGGACCGGCTCGACCCGGAGACCAAGAAGGCTGCCCTCGAGGCGGTCCGGCTGGCCGAGTGGGCCAACGCTCCCGTGCCGGTCGTCAAGGCCAGCCCGCACCCGCTGTTCGGGCGGGCGACCTGAGGCTCGTCTTTGCGGGCACGCCCGACGCGGCCGTCCCCGCGCTGCAGGCGCTGCTCGATAGCCCGCACGAGGTGCTGGCCGTCGTCACCCGGCCCGACGCGCCCGCCGGCCGCGGCCGGGCGCTTCGCCCGAGCCCGGTCCGCGAGCTCGCCGACGCCCGCGGGCTCACGGTCCTGACCCCCGTGCACCCGCGGGACCCCGGCTTCGTCGAGCAACTCACCGCGCTCGCCCCCGACTGCTGCCCGGTCGTGGCGTACGGCGCCCTCGTGCCCGCCCACGTGCTGGACGTCCCGAGGCTGGGCTGGGTCAACCTGCACTTCAGCCTGCTGCCGGCCTGGCGCGGCGCGGCGCCCGTGCAGCGCGCGCTGCTGGCCGGTGACGAGATCACCGGTGCGACGACGTTCCTGCTGGAGCAGGGCATGGACACCGGCCCGGTGCTTGGCACGATGACCGAGCGGGTCCGCCCCACGGACACCAGCGGTGACCTGCTGGTGCGGTTGGCCGAGGGCGGCGCCGGCCTGCTGGTCGCGACCCTCGATGCCCTCGAGCTCGGCCAGCTCGAGGCCCGCACCCAGTCGACCGAGGGCATCTCGCTGGCCCCCAAGATCACCGTCGCGGACGCCCGCGTCGACTGGGCGATGCCGGCTGCCCGCATCGACCGGCTGGTGCGCGCCTGCACCCCGGCACCCGGCCCCTGGACGACCCTGCGCGACCGGCGGGTCAAGCTCGGACCGGTGCAGCTCACCGACGTGGTCCTGCCGCCTGGCGTGCTGGACGGCGACCTCGTTGGGACGGCCACCACTGCCGTACGCCTGACGAGTGTGCGGCCCGAGGGCAAGGTCGAGATGGCTGCTGCGGACTGGCTGCGCGGCCTGCGACCTGCTGCGGGCGAGGCCTTCACGTGACCCAGCCACCTCCTCCCCAGGCCCGCACACCGACGAACCCCAAGCTGCACCGGCCGACCCGCGACAAGGCCCGCCTCACGGCGTACGACGTGCTCAAGGCCGTCCGGGAGCACGACGCCTATGCCAACCTCGCGCTCCCGCCGCTCCTCACGGAACGCCACTTGAGCGGGCGCGATGCCGCCCTCGCGACCGAGCTTGCGTACGGCACGCTGCGGTCCCAAGGTCAGCTCGACGTCGTCCTGCAGGCCTGCGTCGACCGGCCGCTGGCCAAGGTCGACCCGCCGGTGCTCGACGTGCTGCGACTGGGCGCCTACCAGCTGCTGCGCACCCGCATCCCCACCCACGCGGCCGTCAGCGCGACCGTCGACCTGGCCCGACTGGTCCTGTCGGCGGGGCCGGCGTCGTTCACCAACGCGGTGCTGCGCAAGGTCGCCGTGCAGGACCTGCCCGCCTGGCTGGCGCAGCTCCGTCCCGCCGATCCCGTCGACGCGGTGGCCCTCGAGACCGCCCACCCGCGCTGGATCGCCCAGGCCTTCCGCGACGCCCTCGGCGGTGACCTGGACGAGGCGCGTACGGCGCTGCTCGCCGACGACCAGCGGCCCGAGGTCCACCTGGTGGCCCGCCGCCTCACCCGGGCTGAGCTCGTCCAGCACACCGGTGGGACCCCGGGGCCGTGGTCACCGCGCGCCGTACGGCTGCCCGACGGGGGCTCGCCCGGCGATCTCAAGGCGGTCCGCGACGGCCGGGCCGGTGTCCAGGACGAGGGCAGCCAGCTCACCGCGCTGGCACTGGCCGGCGCCGCTCTCGACGGCCCCGACGCCCTGTGGGTCGACCTGTGCGCGGGCCCGGGCGGCAAGGCCGCACTGCTGCAGGTGCTTGCGGACGCCCGGGGTGCCCGGCTGCTCGCCGTCGAGGCCCAGCCGCACCGCTCCGCTCTGGTACGGCGGTCCGGGGTACGGCTGACGGTCACTGCCGACGGTCGCCGCCCGCCGCTGCCTGACGGCTCCGCCGATCGGGTGCTGCTCGACGCCCCCTGCAGCGGGCTGGGCGCCCTGCGCCGCCGACCGGAGTCACGCTGGCGGCGGCAGCCCTCCGACCTGCCCGCGCTCACCGCCCTGCAGGGCGAGCTGCTCGACGGCGCGGCCCGGCTGCTGCGACCCGGCGGGCTGCTGGCCTACGTGACCTGCTCACCGCACCTGGCCGAGGCCCTCGTCCCGGTCCTGGACGTCCTGCGCCGGCATCCGGAGCTGGAGCAGGTCGACGCCCGCCCGGCCTTCCCCGACGTGCCCGACCTCGGCGACGGGCCCGGCGTACAGCTCTGGCCCCACCGGCACGGCACCGACGCGATGAGCTTCGCCCTCCTGCGCCGTCGGACCTGACCTGACCGCCCTGGCGCCCAGGAGTGCTGGCGAGCCGGGTGCTGGGGAGCCGGGTGCTGCGGTGCAGAGAGCCGCGGTGCTGGGCCCGGGCGTGCTGGGTGGGGCGGGCCGGGTGGGGCGGGCCGGGTGGGGCGGGCAGTCACCGGCTCCGGCACCACCGACGTCGGGGGACGCCCGCGAATAGGCTCCGTCCGTGCCCGCGCCCCAGATCTGCCCCAGCATCCTGTCGGCCGACTTCGCTCGGTTGGCGGACGAGACGGCCCGGGTCGAGGGGCATGCCGACTGGCTGCACGTCGACGTCATGGACAACCACTTCGTGCCCAACCTGACCCTCGGCCTGCCCGTCGTCGAGGCGCTGCTGCGGGTGACCAGCACGCCAGTCGACTGCCACCTGATGATCGCCGACCCGGACCGGTGGGCGCCGCAGTACGCCGAGGCGGGCGCCGGCAGCGTCACCTTCCACGTCGAGGCGGCCGCGGCCCCCGTCCGCCTGGCCAGGACCCTGCGGGCCGCGGGTGCCCGGGCCGGGATGGCGCTCAAGCCGGCGACCCCCGTCGAGCCGTACGTCGACCTGCTCCCCGAGCTCGACATGCTGCTGGTCATGACCGTGGAGCCGGGCTTCGCGGGGCAGAGCTTCTTGGACGTCGTGCTCCCCAAGCTCCGCCGGGCCAAGCAGGCCATCGGCGACCTCGACATCTGGCTGCAGGTCGACGGTGGCGTCAGCAGCGAGACGATCGAGCGGTGCGCCGAGGCCGGGGCGGACGTGTTCGTCGCCGGCAACGCCGTCTACGGTGCGGCCGACCCCGCGCGGGCCATCGACCTGCTTCGGGCGCAGCTGGCCCAGGCCTGACGGGACACGGGCATGGACACCGGCATGGATACCGCCGAGGCGATGCGGCGAGCCGTGGCGCTCTCGCACGAGGTCCTCGGTCGCACCAGCCCGAACCCGCCGGTGGGGGCCGTCGTCCTTGACCCCTTCGGTCACCTCGTCGGGGAGGGCGCCACCTGTCCGCCCGGAGGCCCGCACGCCGAGGTCGCGGCGCTGGCCCAGGCCGGGACCGCTGCCCGGGGCGGCACCGCCGTCGTGTCCCTCGAGCCCTGTGCGCACACGGGCCGCACCGGTCCGTGCACCCAGGCCCTGCTCGAGGCAGGGATCGCTGGCGTCGTGTACGCCGTCCCCGATCCCACGGCCCGAGCCAGCGGGGGAGCCGACGTCCTGCGCAGCGCCGGGGTCGACGTCACGCTGCTACCCACCGACGTCCCGCCGTTGCGGGCCTGGCTACACCGGCAGCGCACCGGGCGACCGTTCGTGACGTGGAAGTACGCCGCGACCCTCGACGGCCGGACCGCGGCTGCTGACGGCACCAGCCGGTGGATCACGGGACCCGAAGCGAGGGCCGACGTCCACCGGATGCGCGACGAGGCCGACGCGGTCCTCACCGGCATCGGGACCGTGCTGGCCGACGACCCCGAGCTCACCGTGCGCCCCAGCCGCGACGGGCGGCAGCCGCTGCGGGTCGTCCTCGACCGGCAGGGGCGCCTGCCCGAGGGCGCGAAGGTGTCCGGCCCGGGCTCGCTGGTGCTGTCCGACGGGCTCGACGTGGTGATGACCACCCTCGCTGGGCGGGGCGTCGTGTCGCTGATGCTGGAGACAGGCCCGACACTGTCCTCGGCGTTCCTGCGCGCAGGACTGGTCGACGAGGTCGTCGGCTACCTCGCGCCGGCGCTGCTGGGCAGTGGGCCGAGCGCCGTCTCCGACCTCGGGGTCGGAACGATCTCGGACGCGCTGCGGTTGCACGTGGTCGACGTGGCACGCGTCGGCCCCGACGTACGGCTGACCCTCAGGAGGGGCTGATGTTCACAGGGATCGTCGAGGAGCTCGGCGAGGTCACCGGCTGGCAGGACCTACCGGATGCCGCCCGGATCACCGTGCGTGGGCCGTTGGTCACCAGCGACGCCGGCCACGGCGACTCCATCTGCGTGAGCGGCGTCTGCCTCACCGTCGTCGACAACGTCGATGGTGCCTTCACCGCCGACGTCATGCGCGAGACCCTCAAGCGCTCCAGCCTCGGCGCGCTGTCGGTCGGCAGCCCGGTCAACCTCGAGCGCGCGGTCCGGTTGCAGGACCGGCTCGGGGGACACCTCGTCCAGGGCCACGTCGACGGGACTGGTGAGATCGTCTCCAAGAACCCGTCCGAGCACTGGACCGTCGTCCGGGTCAGCGTGCCGCTCGAGCTCGACCGGTACGTCGTCGAGAAGGGCTCCATCACCCTGGACGGCGTCTCGCTCACGGTGATGGCGGTCGAGCCCGGCTGGCTCGAGGTCAGCCTGATCCCCGCGACCCTCGCCCTGACGACCCTGGGCGCCAAGCAGCTCGGGGAGCCTGTCAACCTCGAGGTGGACATCACCGCCAAGTACGTCGAGAAGCTGCTCGCGGCCCGCATCTAGAGCGCTCCACCGACAGGCCGCCCTACCGACAGACCCCGCCGTACCGACACACCTGGAGATCTCCGTGACCGGCCTGGACCCCGTCGAGCGAGCGATCGCCGACATCGCCGCAGGCAAGGCCGTTGTCGTGGTGGACGACGAGGACCGCGAGAACGAGGGCGACGTCATCTTTGCCGCCGACCTGGCCACCCCGGAGCTGGTGGCGTTCACGATGACCCACTGTCGCGGTCTGCTGTGCGTGCCGATGGAGGCGGAGGCGCTGGACCGCCTGGAGCTCGGGCAGATGGCGCCCCACAACACCGAGCGGATGCAGACAGCGTTCACCGTCAGCGTCGATGGCCGGGAGGGCGTCACGACGGGCATCAGCGCGGCCGACCGCGCCCGAACGATAGCGCTGCTCGCCAACCCGAGCACCCACGCCCAGGACCTCGTCCGCCCCGGGCACGTGTTCCCGCTGCGGGCCAAGGCCGGTGGCGTCCTGCGTCGGCCCGGCCACACCGAGGCCGCCGTCGACCTCGCCCGGCTCGCCGGCCTGACCCCCGCCGGGGTCATCTGCGAGATCGTGCAGGAGGACGGGACGATGGCCCGCCTGCCCGAGCTCAAGGTCTTCGCCAAGGAGCACGGGCTCCTGCTGATCTCGATCGCCGACCTCATCGCCTACCGCCGGCGCTTCGAGAAGCAGGTCGTGCGGGTCGCTGAGGCCAAGATCCCCACCGACCACGGGCCGTTCGTGGCCTTCGGCTACGAGTCGACGCTGGACGGCACCGACCACGTGGCGCTGGTGCGCGGTGACATCGGGGACGGCGAGGACGTCCTCGTCCGGGTCCACTCGGAGTGCCTGACCGGGGACGTCTTCGGCTCGCGGCGCTGCGACTGCGGGCCGCAGCTCGACGCGGCGCTGGCCGCGGTGGCCGCCGCGGGCCGGGGGGTCGTCCTGTACGTCCGCGGACACGAGGGCCGCGGGATCGGCCTGATGCACAAGCTCCAGGCCTACCAGCTGCAGGACGGTGGCAGCGACACCGTCGACGCCAACCTCGAGCTGGGCCTGCCGGCCGACGCCCGCGACTACGGGACGGGGGCCCAGATCCTCGTCGACCTCGGCATCCGCACCATGACACTGCTCAGCAACAACCCCGACAAGCGGGCTGGCCTCGAGGGGTACGGCCTGGAGATCATCGGTCGCCAGCCGCTGCCGACGCTCGCCACCCCGGAGAACCTGCGCTACCTCAAGACCAAGCGCGACCGGATGGGGCACGACCTGCCGGGGCTGGCCGCCTTCGAGGACGAGGCCACCGACGGCAGCGCCGACGACGACCTGGCGGTGCGGTGAGCGGTTCGGGGGCCCCGGGCGCCGAGCCGTTCGACGCCAAGGGTCTGACGCTGGCGATCGTGGCGTCCCGCTGGCACGACGGCATCACGACCGCGCTGCTCGAGTCGGCGCTCCGCACGGCTCGTGAGTGCGGGCTCGGCGACCCGACGGTCGTGCGCGTCGCCGGCGCCCTGGAGCTGCCCGTCGTGGCCCAGGCGCTGGTCGCCAGCCACGACGCCGTCGTCGCGCTGGGAGTCGTCGTGCGCGGGGGGACCCCGCACTTCGACTACGTCTGCGACGCCTTCACCGCCGGGCTGACGCGGGTGTCCCTGGACTCCCGTACGCCGGTGGGCAACGGCGTCCTGACCGTCGACGACGAGCAGCAGGCCCTGGACCGGGCCGGTGGGCCCGACAGCAAGGAGGACAAGGGCCGGGAGGCCGTCCTCGCCGCGCTCGACACCGCCAAGGTGCTGCGCTCCCTGCGAACCGGAAGTACCTGATGCTGGCCGTTGTCCTGCCCAAGGGCAGCCTCGAGAAGCAGGTCCTGGACCTGTTCACCTCCGCCGACCTCGCGGTCGTCCGCGGCTCGGACCGCGACTACCACGCCCGCGTCGACGACCCGCGGATCGACAAGGTGCGCTTCCTGCGGCCGCAGGAGATCCCCACCTACGTCGAGCAGGGGA
>JAYTHS010000568.1:0-2301 GCA_043732345.1 Frankiales bacterium
TTGTCGGCCGTCGACAGCGCGTCGGCGTAGCGCAGGTCGATCTCCTGCTGCCCCGGGGCGACCTCGTGGTGGCTGAACTCCACCGAGATGCCCAGCCGCTCGAGCATCGTGATGGTCGTACGGCGAAAGTCGTGACTGACGTCGTGCGGGGTGAGGTCGAAGTAGCCGCCGTTGTCGACGGGCTCGGGAACGACTCCACGTGCCGGGAGCTCCTTGAGCAGGAAGAACTCGATCTCGGGGTGGGTGTAGAAGGTGAAGCCCGCGTCGGCGGCCTTGGCCAGCGCGCGCCGCAGCACGTGCCGGGGATCGGCCCAGCTCGGCGTCCCGTCGGGCATCGTGATGTCGCAGAACATCCGGGCCGTACCGGGGTTCTCCCCGCGCCAGGGCAGCACCTGGAAGGTCGCCGGGTCGGGCTTGGCGAGCATGTCGCTCTCCTGCACCCGGGCGAAGCCCTCGATGGCCGAGCCGTCGAAACCGATGCCCTCGGCGAAGGCACCCTCGAGCTCGGCCGGTGCGATCGCCACCGACTTGAGGGTCCCGAGCACGTCGGTGAACCACAGGCGCACGAAACGGATGTCCCGCTCCTCCAGCGTGCGGAGCACGAACTCCTGCTGCTTGTCCACGACGTTCCTTCTCCCAGGTCGGAGGCTCAGCGAACCTCGTCTGCCAGTGCGCACCCTACGTACCGGGCGGTAACGATCGCTGGTCCCGACACCCCGTGCCTCCGGTCACCCACGTCGACCCCGGGCTGCGGGTGGTCCTCAGCCGCGTTGGGGCGTCCAGCACGGCGCCTGCGGTGTCACGTCCACCACCGCCGGTAGATCGGCCAGGTGTCGCTCAGACCAGCCAGGCCCGCAGTCGGGGCCGGTCGAAGCGCCGCCGGACCGCGGTGACGTCGCCGGGCGCCGTGGACCGCACCTGCTCGAGCGCGTGCAGCCGGCCCAACGTGAAGCCGTTGCGTCCGGATCGGGTCGAGTCGGCCCCCAGCTCGAGGAGCACTGCACGGAGAACGACCGAGTCCTGGCTGTCGCCCAGCACCTCCTGCAGCGTCGTGACGGCCGCGGCGTACCGCCGGGCGGCGCCCCCGAACGGCGGGCGGATCGCCTCGGCGGCGTAGCGCGCGGCCTTGGCCTGCTTGCGGGCCTCATGCAGGGCCAGGTCCCGAGCGGGGGCGTCTGGCGCGGTGTCCGCCGCACGCAGCGCCTTGCGCAGGCGCCGGTCTCGTGTCCGGATCAGGCGGGGCAGAACGTCACGCGCCGCGTCCTGCGCCGGACCAGGGGGAAGTGCCGCCGCGACGAGCCCGTCGAGCGCCCGCAGCAGCGCCAGGTACCGCTCGCTGTCCAGGGCCTCCACGACGCGCTCGTGAGCAGCCAGGCAGCGGCGGTCGAGGTCCCGGTCGACCGTGTCGAGCACCGGCCCGACGACGAACCCGGGCGGCTCCTCGGCAAGCAGGTCGAGCAGCCGTGCCCGCACCACCTCGGCGTCGCGCGTCGCCCCGAGCTCCCCGGCCAGCCAGCGCAGCTCGCCGGACAGCCCCGACGTGCTGGCCGGGTCGAGCAGCAGCCGGAAGGTCTGCAGCGCGCTGCGCAACCGCCGGGTCGCGACGCGCATCTTGTGGACCGCGTCCGGGGCAACCAGACGGACCTGTGGGTCGCGCTCGACCAGCTCGTCACGCTGCTCCGCGAGGTGCCGGCGGAGCACCTCGCCCGCGGAGGAGGTCCGGCGCAGCACCGGGACAAGGACCGGGCCAGCCGGTAGCAGCCGTCCGACCTTGGACGGCGACGCGGACGGTCGGGCCCGGGCGTCACGCAGGCATCTGTCGACGGCCTCCAGCGCGGCGCGGTCACCGGCGACGAGCTCGGCCTCCCACTCCCGCCAGTGCAGCTGGCGCTCGGACAGCAGCGCCTGGCCCAGGACGTCGTCGTCGACGACCTCCACCAGAGTCCGCCCCTGGTCGTCCAGCACCGGGTACACGCTGCGGGTGGTGGCGAGCCGGGCCACCGGGACCAGTGCCGCACCTCGGCAGGCCGCCCGGACGAGCGCCGACAGCTCGGTCGGCACCCGGTCGCCGTCCTCGGCCCAGACCTCGATCTCCAGCCGCGCCTCGCCGGCTGGCAGCTTGAGGTGCCAGCCCGCGTCCTGGCCGCCGGAGCGGTGCCGCAGGGTGATCCGGTGGCGCTGGAGCGCCATCTGCGCGGTGTCCCAGTACACCGCCAGCAGCTCGTCGCGCCGCGCGGCCGGGCCCAGCTCGTCGGGCAGCACGGCATCCGGCGGGACGTCGTACTTGCGCTCGACCTCGAG
>JAYTHS010000569.1:0-7852 GCA_043732345.1 Frankiales bacterium
CGGTCACGGCCACCACCCGGTACGTCCGAGCGCCGGCCAGCCCGACCCCCGTGCTGCGGACCTGGACCTGACGACGCCCGCGACCCCCCACGCCAGCCCAGTCCGTCCGGCTCCAGCGCAGCCGGGTCCGCGACCGCGCCGAGTGCTCGCCGGTCGCGCCGAGGTTCTCACCCCGCGAGCGCCCACCGTGACCCTGACCCGGGTGCAGTCCGGAGTGGGTGCGCTGGTCGTCGAGGCCGCCTGCTCCGACGCGGTAGGTGACCTGCGGCTGGCGGCGGCCTACCGGCTGGCGGACGGCACGACCGGGCTGCTGCGGCACACCGACGGGGCGATCACCGTGCCTGCCACCGGCGCCCGCCCGGTCCTGCTCGCCCAGCGGCACGGCTTCGAGCGGCTGGTCGTCGACCTGCACCGGGTCCGGGTCCTGGACCGGCTCGTCGTGCTGGCCTTCTCGGCCTCGGACGGCCCGCTCGCCTGGGGCGGGACCCTCGTGACGACCACGCTGGGCGCCGCCCGGGTGGAGGTGTCGCTCGACGGTCCGGCCGGTGTCGGCGTGGTCGTGCCGCTCTCGGTCTATGTCGTGGACGGCGAGCTGGTGCTGCGGGCCGAGCCGCGCGAGGTGAGCGCGAGCATCAGGGAGGCCTGCCTCGCACACGGCTTCGACCGCATCACGTGGCTGGACGCCCGCACTCCGCTGCGCTGACCAGGAGCGGCGCCGATCAGGACCTGAGCTGACCAGGAGCCGCGCGGATTAGCCCTGCTCCCCCAGCCGTGCCAGCAGTAGGGCCTGCGCCAGGCAGGCCTTCTCCCACATCCCCAGGTGCAGGCTCTCATCGATGCCGTGCCACCTCGACGCGGGATCTCCGACCCCCGTGACCAGGACGGTCGCGCCGGGGTAGGTCCGGGCGAACTCCGCGATGAACGGGATGGACCCCCCGATGCCTGCTTCCACGGCGGCGTTGCCGTAGGCCTGCGCGAAGGCGTCCCGGGCCAGGTCGTACGTTCTACCGGTGGTCTCGAGCGAGAACGGGTCACCGGCCGTGCCGGGGGTCACCGTGACCTGAGCGCCCCACGGGGCGTGGTCCTGCAGGTGCGCGGTCAGGGCGGCGAGGGCGTCGTCCGAGCGCTGGCCGGGCGCGGTGCGCAGGCTCACCTTGGCGCGGGCGCGGGCCAGCAGCACGTTGCTGGCCTGCGCCGTCGCGGGGACATCCATGCCCAGGACGCTGACGGCCGGGCGCCGCCAGGCGCGGTCCGGGATGCTGCCCGTCCCGAGCAGCTGCACGCCCTCCAAGATGCCGGCGTCTCCGCGAAAGACCGTCTCGTCCAGCTCTGTCCCGGTGCTGCCGGCGACCAGTCCGGCCACCGCGACGTTCCCGGCGTCGTCATGCAGGGTCGCCAGCAGGCGGCACAGGGCCGTCAGAGCGTCACCGACCGGTCCGCCGAACATGCCGGAGTGGACGGGGCGCTCGAGCAGCCGGACCTCGACGAGGACATCCACCAGCCCACGCAGGCTGGTGGTGAAGGCCGGGACGTCCACCGCGGCGTTCGCGGAGTCCGCGATGACGATGACGTCGGACCGCAGCAGGTCGGCGTGCTCGGCGAGCAGCGCGGGCAGTGTGGGGCTGCCCACCTCCTCCTCGCCCTCGATGAAGAGCACCACCCCGACCGGTGGGGTGCCACCGAATGCGCGCAGGACCGCGAGGTGCATCAGCACGCCCGCCTTGTCATCCGCCGCTCCGCGGCCGTAGAGGCGGCCCTCGCGCTCGGTGGGCTCGAACGGCGGGGACGACCACTCCTCGACCGCGCCCGTGGGCTGCACGTCGAGGTGGGCGTAGAGCAGCACGGTCGGGCGGCCCTGCGGCGCCGGCCAGCGGGCGAGGACGCCGGGGCGACCGCCGGCAGCCTGCAGGACCCGGACGTCGTGCGACCCCGCGCCCGCAGCCAGCGCGGCGACCGCGTGGCAGGCCGCCTCGACGTCGGCGGCGTGCTCCGGCTCGCTGGAGATCGACGGCACCCGCACGAGCGCCTCGAGCTCGGCCCGGGCGGCGCCCATCTGGGCCGCCACTGCCGCGGTCAGCGGGGCGTCTCCCGGGCGCGGGCCCCGGTCATCGGCGGGCGGGGCAGCGGGGGCGCCGGTGGTCTCCACGCGGGCAAGCCTAGGCCTCTCACCGCGAGCGCTAGGGGTTCCCGCCGAACCTGACCAGGACACGCCGCAGAGTGCCGAACCTGCCCCTCGCTGCGTCCTGGCGCCCTACGGTGACAGCAAGGGGGGTTATGCCGTGTCTGTACGCCGAAGGACCGCGCTGGTCGCCAGCTGTCTGGCGCTCACGCTCGGGTGCTCGGTGCCTGCTCTCGCTGACCCGTCACCGACGCCGGGGCAGTTGCGGGCCGCCCGCGAGCGGGTGGCCTCGGCGGCTGGGCGGGTAGGGGACCTGCAGGCCCGCGCCGAGGCGGCCGCCGAGGCCTACAACGGGGCGGTCACCCGAGCGCAGGCCGCCGCGCTGGCCAGCAGCAGAGCCACCGGCCAGGCTGTCGCTGCCGGTGCGCTCTTCGACGCCGCCCGTCGGGACGCCGCCTCGGCCGTGGCCGCCGCCGGGGCCGCCGCCGCCGCCGCCGCCGCCCGCACCGCCGAGCAGCACGCGGCCCAGGCCCAGGCCGTCGTGGCCCGGCAGGACCTGGACAACCTGGCGAACGGGGCCTACCGCAGCGGCGGTGAGCTGACCATGCTGGCGATGCTCATGAACGCCTCGGGTCCGGCCGAGCTCGGTCGCGGGCGGGACCTGATGGCCGTCGTCGCCCGCAACCAGGAGCACACGATCGGCGTGGCGCGGGCGGCCAGCACGCTGGCGGCTCGACGGGCGGTCGACGCCGCCTCGGCCGCGACCGCCGCCTGGGCGGCCCGGGCGCACGCCGCCGACGTTCTGGCGCACGCCGACGAGCTGCAGCAGGTGGCCGTCTCGAGCAGCCGCGCTGCGGCAGACGCGGCCCGGGCAGCCACCCAGGGGCTCGCCGCCGCCGCCGCCTCCAGGCGCACGGCCCAGCAGCTCGTCACCCAGGCCGAGAGTGTGTTGGGCTCGGCCAGGGCGACGGCTGCATCACTGGCCGCGTCGCTGGCCCGGGCGGCCGCCGCGGCCCGCCGGGCTGCGCTGGCCGTGCACGTCCCGGTGGCTCGCAGCGTGGCGGCCCAGACCGCCATGTCATGGGCGCTGGGCCAGATCGGTACGCCGTACAGCTGGGGCGGTGGCGACGCGAACGGCCCGACGTTCGGCTTCGCGCAGGGCGCGAACACCCGCGGCTTCGACTGCTCGGGGCTGACGCTGTTCGCCTACGGCAAGGCCGGGATCGCGCTGGACCACTACACCGGCAGCCAGTACAACCAGGGGCTCCGCGTGTCCCGATTCGAGGACCTCCAGCCCGGTGACCTGATGTTCTTCGCCACCGACCTGGCGGACGAGTCGACCATCCACCACGTCGCGATCTACCTCGGGAACGGTCAGATGGTGGAGGCGCCCCACACTGGTGACGTCGTGAAGGTGTCACCGGCCCGCCGCGGGGACTTCTTCGGCGGCACCCGCCCCTGGGCCTGACCCCGCGGGGTCGACGGCGGCCGGCCGGTCGGCGATGCGGCTAGGCGGACAGCGCGAGCAGGTCCAGCAGGTCCGCCACGCCGACGCGCTGAACCGGTACGACGCGAGTGCGCACCCGCGAGCAGTCCGGCGTGGGCGGGCCCTGGACGGCGGTGAGCGCCCCGTCGGCCCTGGGCCTGGCGGCCTGGACTGGGACCGCCTGGACCGGGACCGCCTGGACCGGGACCGCAGGCAGCTCGACCGGGACCGGCTGGACCGGGGGCCGTGCGGACCGCGGGAGGTCAGGACGAGGGGGCGCTCCACGTCGCATGGTTGGCAGAAGCCCACCCAGCGGGCCACGACGGCGAGGCTGGATACAGGTCCTCCGGAGACTCGACGAGCACTCAGTGTGTCGCGACATTTACTGCCTGTAGATGATCAGATCGGGATCATGACCGGGTTGCTGCGAACGCACCGGTCGCCGCGAGCACTCGGGCGCTGTCGGTGGCGGTGGCGACCGTGATCCGCACCCCGTCGCCGGAAAAGATCCGCGTCAGTACCCCGTGCTCGTCCAGGACCTTCCCGAGGGGGACGGCGTTGAGGCCGGCAGCGACCCAGACGAAGTTCCCCTGCGCGGGCGGTACGACGAAGCCCTGCCCGAGCAGCGCCTGCCGCAACGGCTCCCGCTCGGCGACGACGGCGGCGACCTGCGCGAGCAGCTCGACCTCGACCTCGAGCGAGGCCAGGGCGGCGGCCTGCGCGGCGAGGGAGACCGCGAAGGGCAGGTGTACCTGCCGCAGCCGGGCGGCGACCTCGGGCGTCGAGGCCAGCGCGAAGCCGACCCGCAGACCCGCCAGGCCGTAGGCCTTGGAGAACGTGCGCAGGACCAGCAGGTTGGGGTGGGCGGCCAGCAGATGCATCCCGTCCACCGCCGCCGGGTCATCGACGAACTCGACGTAGGCCTCGTCCAGGACGACCAGCACCGTCGGGGGGACCGCCGCCAGGAACGCCTCGACCTCGATGGCGGTCAGGACCGGCCCCGTGGGGTTGTTGGGGCTGCACAGCAGGACCAGGCGGGTCCGGTCGGTCACCGCGGCAGCCATCGCGGGCAGGTCTAGCCGGTGGTCACGCAGCGGAACCTGCACCGAGACGGCCCCGGCGACGGTAGTCAGGGTGGGATAGGCCTCGAAGCTGCGCCAGCCGTAGAGGACCTCGTCGCCGGCGTCGCAGGTGACCTGGATGAGCTCCTGGACGAGCTGCACCGAGCCGCAGCCCACAGCCACTTGGGACGGCTCGACGCCGTGCCGGTCGGCGAGCGCGGCCACGAGGCGCCCGGCGGCTGGGTCGGGGTAGCGGTTGGCCTCCGCGACGGCCTCCGCGACGGCCTGGATGACGTGCGGGTGGAGCGGGAAGGGCATCTCGTTGCTGGCCAGCCGGCACACCTGCTGGCCGGGGGCGGGGCGCCGGCCGGGCGTGTAGGCGCCCAGGCCGGACAGGTCGCGCAGGCGGGGGGTGGTCACCCGCCGGACGGTACCGGGGTGCTGCACGCCCGGCAGGTCCCCGACAGCTCCAGCACATGGCCTCGCACGACGTAGCCGTGCCGCTCGGCGACGGCCTGCACCCAGGTCTCGGTCTCCGGCGCCTCGAGCTCGACGGTCGCCCCGCAGCCGGTGCAGGACAGGTGGTGGTGGTGAGCTGCGGTTGCGCACAGCCGGTAGCCGGTCTCCCCCGCCTCGGTGCGGCGCTCGTCCACGGTCCCCTGGGCGGCCAGTGCCTGGGCGGCGCGGTAGATGCTGGTCAGCCCGACGGGGCTGCCGGCGGTCCGTAGCCGGGCGTGCAGGTCCTGCGCCGACAGGAACCCCTCGACCCCGGCCAGCGCAGCCAGGACGGCGGCCTGCGCCTTGGTCGCCATCAGCCGATCGCCGTGACGACGACCCACATCAGGGCGGCACCTGTGATGGTCATGACCAGCGTGAGGCGGCTGGGATGGTCGGCGTGAGCCTCCGGCAGGATGTCACTGGCGCCGATGTAGAGCAGGAAGCCCGCAAAGGCCCCCAGGTAGAGCAGCAGACCGCGGTCGGGCACGGTGACCAGCAGCGTCAACAGCACCCCCACCATGGGGGTGAGAGCGTCCAGGCCGAGCAGCAGCAGGGCTCGGCGGCGGGTGTTGCCGTGCGCCAGCATCAGCGCCACTGTGTTGAGCCCGTCGGCGAAGTCGTGGCCGATGACGGCGACGGCGACGGCAAGCCCAACCCCGTCGCCGACCTGGAAGGCCAGGCCGATCGCGATGCCGTCGGCCAGGCTGTGCCCGGCGAGCGCCAGCGCAGAGGCCAGCCCCACCGACGGGGAGTGGTGGGCGTGCGCGGCGTACTCCCCCTCGTGGGCGTTGTGCATCACGAGCGACTTCTCGACGACGTGGAAACCCAGGAAGCCGACGACCAGCGCGATCATCGGTACGCCGAAGTCGACATGCGTCCGCTGGCTGAGCCTGACCATCTCCGGCAGGACGTCGAAGGCGACGACCCCCAGGATGACGCCGGCCGTGAACCCGAGCACCAGGTGCAGCCGGTCGCGGTTGCGCAGGGCGAACAGGCCGCCGAGACCGGTGGACACGAAGGTACCGAGGGTCAGCGCGTAGATCACCTGGGAAGCATAGCAAGAACGGGAACCGTTCCCGTTTTCAGTCCAGGCTCAGGGCCCGACCCAGACCGTCTTGACGTGGCAGAACTCCTTGATTCCGTGGCCAGCCAGCTCACGCCCGTAGCCGCTGGTGCCGACCCCGCCGAAGGGCAGCTCCGGGTAGGAAGCGGTCATCCCGTTGACGAACACCATCCCGGCCTCGACCTCCTCGATGAAGCG
Organism: Frankiales bacterium; assembly: GCA_043732345.1. GTDB lineage: Bacteria > Actinomycetota > Actinomycetes > Mycobacteriales > SCTD01 > RYN-111. Next base: position 6,426 of record JAYTHS010000569.1, read on the forward strand.
GTCCTGCTCCGCCGGGTCGGTGGTCCACACGTTGGAGCCCAGTCCGAACTCGGTGTCGTTGGCGACCTCGATCGCCTCGTCCAGGTCGGCTACCCGGACCAGGGTCGCCACCGGCCCGAAGGCCTCCTCGCTCCAGAGCCGCATGGCGCGGGTGACGCCCTCGACGAGCGTCGCCGGGTAGAACCAGCCTGGCCCGTCCGGGCGGGTCCCCCCGACCGTGACCTGCGCGCCGAGCGCGACCGCGTCGGCCACCAGCTCCTCGACGTCCTCGCGGCCCTGCTCGGTGGCCAGCGGGCCCAGGTCGGTGTCGGCGGACATCGGGTCCCCCAGCCGCTGCGCGGCCAGGCCGGCGCGGAACAGCTCGGTGAAGGCGTCATACACGTCGGTGTGGACCAGGAAGCGCTTGGCGGCGATGCACGACTGTCCGTTGTTCTGGCACCGGGCAATCACCGCGGTCTGGGCGGCCCGCTCGAGGTCGGCCGAGGGGAGCACCACGAACGGGTCGCTCCCGCCGAGCTCGAGCACGGTGGGCTTGATGGCGTCACCGGCGATCGAGGCGACCGAGCTGCCGGCCGGGCCGCTGCCGGTCAGGGTCGCCGCCGCCACCCGCGGGTCACGAAGGATGGCCTCGACCTGGGCGCTGCCGATCAGGAGCGTCTGGAACACGTCGGCCGGGAAGCCCGCCCGGCGGAACAGGTCCTCGAGGAACAGCGCGGTCTGCGGGACGTTGCTGGCGTGCTTGAGCAGGCCGACGTTGCCGGCCATCAGCGCCGGTGCGGCGAAACGCATCGCCTGCCAGAGCGGGAAGTTCCACGGCATGACCGCCAGCACGACCCCCATGGGCTGGTAGCGCGCCAGCGCCCGGATGGCGCCGACCGCAGCGGCGTCGCAGGGCTCGTCGGCGAGCAACCGCTCGGCGTGCTCGGCGTACCACCGGCACCCGGCGGCGCACTTGCCGACCTCGGCCCGGGCAGAGGCCAGCGTCTTGCCCATCTCCGTCGTCATGACGCCCGCCACCTGCTCGGCCTCGGCGTCGAGCAGGTCGGCCGCGGCCCGCAACCACCCGGCCCGCTCCGCGAAGCTCGTCCGCCGGTAGCCCTTGGCTGCGGCCGCAGCCCGTGCGAGCCGTTCCTGGACCTGCTCGTCGGTCAGGGCGGGGAAGGTCTTCAGGGTCTGACCGGTGGTGGGGTCGACGGTGGCGATGGCCATGGCTGTGCTCCTCGGGTCGGATGGTCTACCCCCACCCTGCACCAGGAGCGGTCGGCGGTGCCGCGCGGTACACCGCTGTACGCCGGACCGCTAGCGTGCCCGCGTGCCGACCCGACGCCGCGTCGCCCTGCTCACCTTGCTGACCGCCGGGACCCTGGTGGCCCGGGAGGCGCAGCGCAACGCCACCCACAGCGACCCGGCGGCCCGCGCCGCGGCGG
>JAYTHS010000570.1:0-2300 GCA_043732345.1 Frankiales bacterium
CGGAGGACCCGGCGACGGTGCAGCTGCTCGACGCCGCCCTGCGAACGTGGTCGTCCCGCTCCAAGGGCGGCCCGGTTCCCGACGTGATGGGCGCGGTCATCAGCGACGCCACGATCATGTTGCTGCTCGCCGAACCCGCAACCCCGTCGAGCCCCTTCGTCGCCGGGCCCAGGCCCACCCTGTGGCTGCTGGACCGGACCGACACTGTGGAGCACGACCGCTCGGTCGTCGCCCCGTTCCCCACGTTGGTGACCCTCGGACACACCGCAGCCGGGGAGAACATCCTCATTGACCTCGAGCGGGCGGGGGCGATGACCCTGGACGGAGATGCCGAGGACGTCGTCGACGTGCTGTCGGCGATGGCCATCGAGCTGGCCGGCGCCGACTGGGCCGACCACCTCGACGTGACCCTGGTGGGGTTGCCGACCGACGTCGTCACCCACCTCTCTCGGGGCCGGCTGCGGCACGCCGACACCGTCGATGAGGTCCTGCACCGCATGGAACGCCACTACGCGAACGTGGTCGCCGCCCTAGCCGAGGACGACGCCGCGTCCGCGGTCGAGGCCCGGGTGCGGCACGTCGCCGAGGAGGTGTGGATCCCCGAAGTTTTGCTGACCGCCACCCCGGTCACCGCCGCCCAGCAGACCCGCCTACGCGCCATTTCCCAGGCGGGGGCGAACACCAACTTGGCCGCGGTCATCACCGCCGCCACCCCCACCGCGGACGGGCACCGGATGCCGGGCGAGTGGGTCATCACAGTGCCAACCGCGGGAACCACCACGATTCCGGTGCTGGGGGCGACGGTGGAGCTGCAGCGCCTGACCCGGGCGGCCCGCAACGCGATAGTTGCTGACATCGCCGCCGCCACCACCGTCGAGCTGGTGGCGGGCCCTGATGCAGCCTTGATCCCCGCCGAGCCCACCGGGCTGCTCACCCTGGACACGGAAGCCGCCGACATCGACACCGCCCCGACCGGGCCCACCGCGGAGCAGGAGGCTGAGGTCGCGTCGCTGCTGCCGATGAGCCCCGGTGCCCCGCTGGTGCACGTGCTGCGCCCGGTCCCTGAGGTCTCCGGGGTGCCCGCCTACGCCGGGGAGTCCCCGGAGCGGGTCCTTGAGCTCGTGGTGCTGATGGCGCTGCGCCCGGGCCTGAACCGCACCCAGGTCGCGACCATCATGGGCGACCGCGGGGTCAACGGGATCCCGTGGGCGGACAACACCTGCCGGGCTCGGCTGTCGCAGGCCCGGGCCTGGCTTGGTGCCGACGCCAGCGGCGCGGACTACGTGCATCGTGCTTCGCAGGCCGGTGGGTACCGCCTGCAGCCGGTGGTGGAGACCTCGTGGGCGGTGTTCCAGCGACTCGCCGCTCGCGGCCTACAGGAGGGCCCGCGCGGGCTTCATCTGCTCGACGCCGCCCTCGCCCTCGTCGAGGGTGACCCGCTCAGCGGGGTGGCCCCGGATCGCTACGACTTTCCCGCCGAGCGCCAGGAGTGGGTCAACCGGATCGCCGACGTCGCCCACGCCGCGTCGGTGCGACACCTACCCACCAGCGGCCACAAGGCCCGCGCCGCTGCCCTCGTCGGACTGGGCGTGGATCGGGCGAACGAGGCCCTGTTCCGGGACCTGTTCCGCGCCGAGTACGCCTGCCGCAACGCCGACGGCATCGGGGTCGCAGCCCGCCGGCTGCGCACCGAGGTCGACCGTCTCGGGGTGGAGATGGATCCGGCGTCAATCGCCCTGCTGCAGGAGCTGCTCACCGCCCACCCCCGCCCGACCCGGGCCGCGTCCTAGTGCTCACCGCCGTCGTGGTTGCGGGCGCCCTCGCCTTCGCCGCGGTGGTCGCCTATCTCCTCGCCGCACTGGTCGCGGAGGCTCCCAGGGCGGGGTCCCCGCTGCCCGCACCACCCCTACCCGCACCCGTGCGACGGGTCTTGAACACCACGACACGCAAGGCCGTGGCCGGGGTCGCCGCGGTGGCCGTGCTGGTCGTCGCTGTCTCGGTGTGGGACTCGCTGTACGTGCCCCTCGCGCTGGTGCTGGTTCTCGGTGTACCCGCCGCGTATACCGACGCCCGCGAGCTCAGACTGCCCGACGAGCTGACCTACACCCTGGCCGCCGTCACCACCGTGACTGTGCTCGTCCTGCACCTCACCGGGGGCGGGGCCGGGGTGCTGCGGGCGGTGCTGAGCGGGGCGGGGTACTCCCTCGCCCTGCTGCTGTTCGCAATCTTTGCCCCTGCCGCTCGAGGACGTGCGGCGGAGGCCGGAAGCGTGCGCACCGCCACCCCCGCCGCCCTCGGCC
>JAYTHS010000571.1:0-2298 GCA_043732345.1 Frankiales bacterium
TCGCACGTGCGGCGCGACCGGCTGGCGGGAGTGTGCGCCGCCCCGGACCCGCTGCAGCTGTGCCGCAGCGACGCGCCCTGGGCACACCGCCGCTGATCATGTCCGGACCGGTGCGCGAGCAAGGGTCAGGTGCGCAGCAGCGGGACGTCGAGCTCGGCCGGGGTCAGCGCTCCGTGGTGGCCGACCAGCGCGGCCTCCCGGGGGTGACGGATCGAGGAGACCACGGCCAGGTCGTCGCGGGCGACCACCAGCACGTCCCCGATCCGGGAGCGCGCCGGCACCCCCACCGTCGGCCCGAACAGGCCCGCGGCAACCGCCTCGTCGCCGGTGCCCACCCAGGCCCGCTCGGCCAGCACGCCCTGCCAGGTGTCGACCACGTCCGGCACCGCGCCGTCACGGACCCGCAGGTGCCGCACCCGGGGTTCGCCGGCCACCGCCAGCACGCCCTCGAGCAGACCGGGCGTGGTGTCCACATCGACCTTGGCCTGCTCCGCCACTGCGACCATGCCGTGGTCGGCGGTCACCAGAAGGTCGGCGTCGGGCGGGAGGACCTCGGCCAGGCGCCGAGCCAGGGCATCGACCAACCGCAGCTGCTCGCACCAGGCGTCACTGCCAGGTCCGCGCAGGTGCCCCACCGTGTCGAGCTCGCTGGTGTAGCAGTAGACCAGGCTGCGCTCGCCCCGGCGGACGGAGTGCGCGACCTGGCTGAGCATGTCACCACCACCGACCGCACCGGTGAACTCCGCACCCCGCAACACCGCGCGGGTCAGCCCGCTGCCGACGAAGCCCACCGGCGCGCACTGGGTGACGGCGATCCCGTCGGCCGCCGCCCGCTCGAACACCGTGGTCCGGCCCTGCACCGTCTCAGGCTTCAGGGCCGCGCGCAGGTCGCGACCCGGTACCGGTACGCCGTCGGGCCCTGCGCTGCCCACCGTCGACCAGGCCAGCCAGGAGACCACGTCGTCGACCTCCGGCACCCAGGAGGTGTACCCGGACAGGCCGTGCTCGCCCGGAGTCAGCCCGGTGCCCCACGAGGCCATCGAGGTGACGGTGGTGGTGGGAAAGCAAGCGGTCAGTGCGGTGCCGGCGAGCGAGGACAGGAACGGCGCCAGGTCGGCGTGCTCGCGCAGCTGAGCAGTGCCCATGCCGTCGACCAGCAGGACCACCACCCGGCGCAGGTCGTGCAGCCCGAGCCCGGCGCGCTCGCCCGGCACCCCGAGACCGGCGAGCAGGGCGGGCCCGAGGTCGGCCAGCGAGTGCGTGCCGTAGCCGGGCAGCGGTAGCTGAGCAGGCGGGTTGAGCAAGGTGGAAACCCTCCCTGACCTCTCGACAGACCCCCCGGCTGACGGTACCGCCCGGTTCAGCGCCAGGCGAACACCGGCTGCTCCAGGTGGGCCACCCGGGTGGGGCGCCCGTGCAGGGCCACCTCGCAGAACTGGTGGATCACGGCCGCGGTGGGCGCGTGCACCACACCCTCGAACAGCGGCAGCTGGATCACCGGCGCGTCGGACTCGGGGATGGTGAGCAGGCGCGGCGGGACGTCGAGGTCGGCGACCGGCACCACGTGCACCCGAGCCACCTCGGACTCCTGGGCGGCGAACACCCCGTTGGTCACCCCGCCCCACACCACCACCGGGCTCATCACGTAGCCCGAGCGCGTGGGGTAGTCGTCGAGCAGACCGAGCACCGCGTCGGCACCGAGGTGCACCCCGGTCTCCTCCGCGAGCTCCCGCAGTGCGGCCTGCGGCACCGTCTCACCCGGATCGCGCCGACCACCCGGCAGCGCCCACTGCCCGGCGTGCGCGCGCAGCCGGGCCGCGCGCCGGGTGACGAGCAGGCTCGGTACGCCCTCGGCGAGCACGACGCACAGGGCGACGCTGGCGGGCCTGCGTCCATCGAGCTCGGCCGCCACCGGCTCGAAGGCGGCGAGGTGCTCGGCCATGGTGCTGCGCAGCGCGGCGCCGGGAACGGTCACCGGCCCCATCCTGCGCCCACTGCCCCCGACTCGGGTGATGAGCCGCTGGACGATCCCTGTGCACGGTGTCGACCGGGAAGGAAACGAGCTCGGCGTCGGCAAGCCGTAGGCCGCAGGGCATAGGTGCACCGGCCCAGATGTGGCCGAAGGGCTGATGCCCGCCCGGCCGGAGCGCTCCTAGCGTGGAGCACGCCGGGCACCCCGCCGCGGCAAGCAAGGAGCACTGGATGATCGAGGTCGAGAACCTCAGCAAGCGCTACGGCGACAAGCTGGCCGTGGACGGCCTGGACTTCACCGTCCAGCCGGGCATCGTGACGGGTTTC
>JAYTHS010000572.1:0-2296 GCA_043732345.1 Frankiales bacterium
CTAGGCGTGCCCGACCGTCCGGTGTCCCACGTGCCCGCACCAGGCCGTCCGGTCCCGAGCAGCACCTACCGCCTGCAGCTCACCCCGGACTTCGGCTTCGACGACGTGGCAGACCTCGCGCCGTACCTCGCCGACCTTGGGGTCAGCCACGTCTACTGCTCCCCGTGGCTGCAGGCCGCGCCCGGCTCGCGGCACGGCTACGACGTCGTGGACCACTCGCGGGTGAACGACGAGCTCGGTGGGCAGCAGGCGTTCGAGCGGATGACGGCGGCCTGCCGGACCGCCGGGCTCGGCATCGTCCTCGACGTCGTCCCAAACCACATGTCGACGGTGCCCGAGGACAAGGACACCGCATGGTGGTCGGTCCTGCGGGAGGGCCCGATGTCGGCGTACGCCCCGTGGTTCGACGTGGACTGGTCCGAGGGGCAGGTCCTCGTGCCCGTCCTGGGGGCACCGCTGGCGGACTCCCTCGACGACATCGTGCTCGGCAGCGACCGGGTGACCTACTTCGAGCACGTGCTGCCGCTCGCACCCGGATCGCTCGTCGAGGGTGACGTGCCCGCGACGCTGGCCGGGCAGCACTGGCGCCTCGCCCACTGGCGGACCGGCTCCGAGCAGCTCAGCCATCGACGGTTCTTCGACGTCACGACCCTGGCGGGCCTACGCGTGGAAGACCCCGACGTCTTCGCCGCCACCCACGCGCTGGTGCTGCAGCAACTGGCTGACGGCGCCGTCGAAGGCCTGCGCATCGACCACCCGGACGGCCTGGCCGACCCCGAGGGCTACCTGACGCGCCTGGCGGAGGCGACCGGAGGGGCATGGGTCGTCGTAGAGAAGATCCTCGAGGCCGGCGAGCAGCTGCCCGCCTCGTGGCCCTGCGCCGGCACGACCGGGTACGACGCACTCAACGCCGTCCAGGGCCTGTTCGTCGACCCCGCCGGCGAGCAGCCGCTCACCGACCTGTGGAGGTCGCTGACGGGTGACCACGCCGACTACGCCGCCGCGGTGTCCGCGGCCAAGCACCAGGTGCTCGAGCAGGTGCTCGCCCCCGAGGTCGACCGGCTCGTGGAGGCCGCCGTCCGGGCGCTGTCTGGCGCGGGGCAAGACGTCACCCGCCGGGGGCTGCGGGAGGCCCTCGTCGAGGTGCTCGCCGCCTTCGACGTCTACCGGGCGTACGTCCCGCCCCGCGGCGTCGCCGACGAGCTCGCCCGGGCAAGGGTGGGAGCGGCCGTCGAGCAGGCGACAGCGGCCCTGCCCCGACGGGCCCACGAGGTCTCCCTGATCGGCCAGCTCGCCCTGGCCGACGGGATCGTGGACCACGAGTTCGTCACCCGCTTCCAGCAGACATGCGGACCGGTGATGGCCAAGGGCGTCGAGGACACGACGTTCTACCGGTGGCTCCGGCTCTCGGCGCTCAACGAGGTCGGCGGTGACCCGAGCCGTTTCGGCGTGTCAGTCAGCGACTTCCACGACCAGTGCGCGACCTGGCAGCGGGACTGGCCGGTCTCGATGACGGGCCTGTCGACGCACGACACCAAGCGTTCCGAGGACGTCCGCGCCCGGCTGGTCCTGCTCTCGCAGGACCCCGTCGCGTGGGGTGAGGCCGTCGTGCGCTGGGGCGCCATGGTCCGCGGCCGGCCGGACCCGGCAACCGAGCAGCTGGTCTGGCAGTCGCTCGTCGGTGCCTGGCCGATCAGCGCCGATCGCGCCGTCGCCTACCTGGAGAAGGCCACCCGCGAGGCCAAGGTGAACACCTCCTGGACCGACCCCGTCCGGGAGTACGACGAACGGGTCGCGACGTTCGTCCGCGGCGTCCTCGACCATCGCGAGCTCGTCGCTGACCTCGAGGTGTTCATCGAGCGGCTCACCCCTGCCTGGCGCAGCACGGTCCTGGCCCAGAAGCTCGTGCAGCTCACCATGCCCGGCGTCGCCGACACCTACCAGGGCTGCGAGCTGGTCGACCTCTCGCTCGTCGACCCGGACAACCGCCGCCCCGTCGACTTCGACCGGCGACGCCACCTGCTAGCCGAGCCCGGCTCCGGCCTCGACGCCGACAAGCTCCGCGTGACCTCGACCGCTCTGCGGCTGCGGCGCCGGCACCCCGAGTGGTTCGGGGCGGCTGCGACGTACGACCCGGTGGAGGCGGGTGCGGGCGCCGTGGCGTTCGTGCGCAGTGGGCGGGTCCTCACCGTCGCCCGCACCCGGGCGGTGCATCCCGTCGACGCTGAGGTCGACCTGCCGGACGGCACGTGGGTCGACGCGCTGAGCGGCGCGACCGCCGTGAGCCGCACGTCGC
>JAYTHS010000573.1:0-7822 GCA_043732345.1 Frankiales bacterium
CTGGTCTGCGACCTGCACGACGACGAGACCGAGGGGTCGGAGACGGTCAGCTTCGGGCTGGACGGTGCCGCCTACGAGATCGACGTCTGCGAGGAGCACGCAGGGGAGCTGCGGGACGCGTTTGCGAGCTACGTCGGAGCGGCCCGTCGGGCCGGCCGAAGCTCGGCGACCTCCTCCGGCGGTGCGCGACGCACCTCCCGGCCCGCCGCCCGGACCGACGGCGACCGCGATCGGGTCTCGGCCATCCGCGAGTGGGCGCGGGCCAACGGTCACCAGGTGAGCGAGCGGGGCCGGCTGTCCGGCGCCGTCACCCAGGCCTACGACGCGGCTCACTAGGCCCGAGGTCGCTGCGGCTCGGGTCCTCGTCCGGGGTCCCGAGCCGGATCCCGAGCCGGTGGTCGGCCCGCCTTGTGGTTGCGGGTCCGTCGGCAACTCCCGCAGAGGGGTCATCACCCACACCGGCGGGCTGAGAGTGACAGCCGGTAGCACGTCCCTAGCGCTCACCGGCTACGCCATCAACACCCGCACGGGGGTCCCGAGGGCCGCGGCTGCGCTCAACGACACGGACCTCGGATGGATCCCGCTGTTCGACCTGGGGGCGGCCCCTGCTTAGGCCGACTGCGCCGCCACGGCCCAACTCACCCTGGACCCGGCCGCAGCCGGGGCGCTCACCGCCGTCTTCGGCGCCCCCGACCTGAGTGGCGCCGACTGAGTGGCGCCGACTGAGTGGCGCCGACCTGAGTGCTGCCGACCTCGGTGACGCCTGCGTCGCCCCGCGCGGCTAGCCGGTCGGGACGCTCCGCGGGGGACTTCTCCCCGCGGGCCGTCGACCTGCCTGCCACCGACGTGCATGCCGTCACGGTGCGGGTCGCCGCCGTACGGCTTGGGTGTTCGCCCACGGCGCAGCGCGTGGGCGGTCCGGCAGGGAACGACACCCCGCCGGGGGTGGTTGACATGTGCACGACCGGGTGAGCGCACAAAGGAGCGATCCTTCAGGGTTCGCCGAGCGTCGTACGGCGTTATGGTGCGGAGCAGGGCAGGTCACGCGACCTGACCCGGCCCGTCCGGACAGGAGCAGAGCATGTTCGAGAGGTTCACCGACCGGGCCCGTCGAGTTGTCGTGCTGGCGCAAGAAGAGGCCCGCATGCTCAACCACAACTACATCGGCACCGAGCACATCCTGCTTGGCCTCATCCACGAGGGCGAGGGCGTGGCCGCGAAGGCGCTGGAGTCGCTGGGCATCTCCCTCGAGGGCGTACGCAGCCAGGTGGAGGAGATCATTGGCCAGGGCCAGCAGGCCCCGTCCGGACACATCCCCTTCACGCCGCGCGCCAAGAAGGTGCTGGAGCTCTCGCTGCGCGAGGCCCTTCAGCTCGGTCACAACTACATCGGGACCGAGCACATCCTGCTCGGTCTGATCCGTGAGGGCGAGGGCGTCGCCGCCCAGGTCCTCGTCAAGCTTGGCGCCGACCTCAACCGGGTGCGTCAGCAGGTCATCCAGCTGCTGTCGGGCTACCAGGGCAAGGAGCCGGCGGCGTCCGGCGGACCCGCCGAGGGCACCCCGTCGACGTCCCTGGTGCTGGACCAGTTCGGTCGCAACCTCACCCAGGCGGCGCGCGAGTCCAAACTCGACCCTGTCATCGGGCGCGAGAAGGAGATCGAGCGCGTCATGCAGGTGCTGTCGCGCCGAACGAAGAACAACCCGGTCCTGATCGGCGAGCCCGGCGTCGGCAAGACGGCCGTCGTCGAGGGCCTGGCCCAGGCCATTGTCAAGGGCGAGGTGCCCGAGACGCTCAAGGACAAGCAAATCTACTCGCTGGACCTCGGCGCCCTGGTCGCCGGCAGCCGCTACCGCGGTGACTTTGAGGAGCGCCTGAAGAAGGTGCTCAAGGAGATCCGCACCCGCGGCGACATTATCCTGTTCATCGACGAGCTGCACACGCTCGTCGGCGCCGGCGCCGCCGAGGGCGCCATCGACGCCGCCAGCATCCTCAAGCCCATGCTGGCCCGCGGGGAGCTGCAGACCGTCGGGGCGACGACGCTCGACGAGTACCGCAAGCACCTGGAGAAGGACGCCGCGCTCGAGCGGCGCTTCCAACCGATCCAGGTCGGCGAGCCGAGCCTGGCCCACACGATCGAGATCCTCAAGGGCCTTCGAGACCGCTACGAGGCGCACCACCGCATCTCGATCACCGACTCCGCGCTGGTCGCGGCTGCCACCCTGGCCGACCGCTACATCAGCGACCGCTTCTTGCCCGACAAGGCCATCGACCTCATCGACGAGGCCGGCTCCCGAATGCGCATCAAGCGCATGACGGCGCCGCCGGACCTGCGCGAGTTCGACGAGCGGATCGCCGGCGTCCGCCGCGACAAGGAGTCCGCGATCGATGCGCAGGACTTCGAGAAGGCCGCGTCCTTGCGGGACAAGGAGAAGACCCTGCTCGCGGAGAAGGCCCAGCGCGAGAAGGAGTGGAAGGCCGGTGACATGGACGTCGTCGCCGAGGTCGACGACGAGCAGATCGCCGAGGTCCTGGCGATCTGGACCGGCATCCCGGTCTTCAAGCTCACCGAGGAGGAGACCGCCCGCCTGCTGCGCATGGAGGACGAGCTCCACCGGCGCGTCATCGGCCAGGAGCAGGCCATCAAGGCCGTCTCGCAGGCCATCCGCCGTACCCGGGCAGGCCTGAAGGACCCCAAGCGCCCCGGTGGCTCGTTCATCTTCGCTGGCCCGTCCGGCGTCGGGAAGACCGAGCTCGCCAAGACGCTGGCCGAGTTCCTGTTCGGCGACGAGGACAGCCTGATCACGCTCGACATGAGCGAGTTCATGGAGAGGCACACGGTGTCGCGCCTGGTCGGGTCCCCTCCTGGCTACGTCGGCTACGACGAGGGCGGGCAGCTGACCGAGAAGGTCCGCCGCAAGCCGTTCTCGGTGGTGTTGTTCGACGAGGTCGAGAAGGCCCACCCGGACGTCTTCAACACGCTGCTGCAGATCCTGGAAGACGGCCGGCTGACCGACTCGCAAGGCCGCGTCGTGGACTTCAAGAACACCGTGCTGATCATGACGAGCAACCTTGGCACCCGCGACATCGGAAAGGGCTTCAACCTCGGGTTCCAGAAGGACAACGACAAGGTTGGTGCCTACGAGCGGATGAAGACCAAGGTGCAGGAGGAGCTCAAGCAGCACTTCCGCCCCGAGTTCCTCAACCGCATCGACGACATCGTGGTCTTCCACCAGCTGTCGCAGGACGAAATCGTCACGATTGTGGACCTCATGCTGAACCGCGTCGACGGCCAGTTGAAGAACAAGGACATGGGGCTGGAAGTAACCACGGCCGCCAAGCTGCTGCTTGCCAAGAAGGGCTACGACCCCGTCCTGGGCGCCCGGCCGCTGCGCCGGACGATCCAGCGCGAGATCGAGGACAACCTGTCCGAGCAGATCCTGTTCGGCACGCTGACGGCCGGTCAGATCGTGGTCGTCGACACCGAGGGCGAGGGGGACGCCCAGGCCTTCACCTTCCGCGGTGAGGCCAAGCCGTCGGTCGTCCCTGACGCGCCGCCGGTCGACCTCGCCAAGACCCCCGAGATCGACAGCTAGCACCGCCCGCAGCGCTGGGGCCGTCTCCTCCGGGAGGCGGCCCTCGTGCGTCCCGGAGCCGCTCGACGTCCGGCACCGGCACCTGTGGCAGCCGGTCAAGCGGGTCGTCGGGCTGCTCGCCGTCCCGGTCTCGAGGCGCTCGGCCGGCCGGGTCGACGACATCCGCGGGCACCCGGCCGGGGTCGGCCTGGCCGGTGTGCACCCCCCATGGGTCCGATGGCAGAAGTGCCGGTCATGGCCGGGGATGTGGTCCTCGAAGAGCTGGCGGTCGGGAACCCGCGATCTGCCGCGTGATCGAGATGCTGTTGGCCACCGAGCCCGACCTCGAGCTGGTGGGGACGGCGGCAAGCACCGAGCAGGACCTGGAGCTGGTGCGGACGCTCCTGCCAGACCTGGTGCTGGGGGACAACCAGCTGGAGGAGATCCTCACCAGCTTCGCCGCCGCGCCACTCGTCAAGCGGGCCGCCCCCAGCGTTGTGGTCCTGCTCTGTACGGAGCTGGACCTCGCTGCCGCGGCGGTGGCCGAGCCCTCGATCGACGGCTTCCCGCGCAAGGACTCACTCGCCGCCTTGGTCGAGGTCATGTGGGGGCTGCCCGGCGCGACGCCGTCGCGCCGGCCGTCCTGGCGGTCAGCCCCGGCCCTCAGCTCGGCAATGCAAACGCGCCGTCCGGGAGCGGATCGACCAGGCCGTCGGCCACCAGCCCGTCCAGGGCGCGCCCCCGTTGGACCGGATCGGGCCAGACGGCGTCCAGTGCGCCGGCCGGTACGGCGCCCGGGGCATCGCGCAGGACCGCGAGCAGCAGCCCGCGGACCTGCCGGTCGGTGCCCACGAAGCCCTGGGGACGCCGCACCGGCGCGGTGAGCCCGGGTCGACCGACGGCCAGCCAGGCGCAGGCCTCGCGGACGGGGCAGGCCGGGCAGGTGGGTGCCCGGGAGGTGCAGACCAGCGCGCCGAGCTCCATCAGCGCGATCGAGGCGTGGGCGGCGGCCCCGTCCTCCTCCGGGAGCAGGCCCTCGACCAGCGCGAGGTCGCGCCGGGTGACGGGCGCGTCCGCCACCCCCTCGACGACCCGGGCCACGACCCGGCGCACGTTGGTGTCGACCACGGGGTGCCGCTGGCGCAGGGCGAAGGCGGCGATAGCCCGCGCCGTGTAGTCGCCGACGCCCGGCAGGGACAGCAGCCCGGCCACCGTCGTGGGCAGCTCGCCGCCGTGCTCGGCAACGACCGTCACGCACGCGGCGTGCAGACGCAGGGCCCGTCGGGGGTAGCCCAGCCGCCCCCACATCCTGACCGCCTCGCCGGTGGGTGCCGCCGCCAGTGCCGCCGCGGTCGGCCACCGCGCGAGCCAGGCGTCGTACGCCGGGACGACCCGTACAACGGGCGTCTGCTGCAGCATGACCTCGCTGACGAGCACGGCGTAGGGGGTGGTCCCGGGGCGGCGCCAGGGTAGGTCACGGGCGGCCCCGTCGTACCAGCGGGTGAGGAGCTGCACCCATGGCGGCATCATCGCCTGCCCACCCTAGGATCGGCCGGGTGGCGATGCACCCGGTGGGCAGACGCCCCGCCTCGACCTACTGGCGGCGGCGGGGCGCCCTCGCGCTCGGCGTCGTGCTCGTCGTGCTGCTGGTGCGCTCCTGCACCGGTGGGGCATCGGCCCCGACGCGGTCGGCGCTGAGCGCCACCCCCCGCCCCGGTGCGACGCCTGCGGCCACCTCTCTGGCCCGACCCACGGCGACGCCGGTCCGCACCGCGTCGGCTGCCCCGGCCGCCCCTCCGACGCAGGCGCCTGCGATGGCCGGCTGCCCCGACGCCGCACTGTCGCTGGTGTCGAGCACCGACCAGCCGTCGTACGCCGTGGGAGCTGCTCCCGCGCTGACCCTCGTCGTGCGCAACAGCGGGTCGGTCCGGTGCCGCCGGGACCTCGGGAGCGGCATCGTCGAGCTGCGGGTGCTGTCGGGAAGCGACCGGATCTGGTCCAGCAACGACTGCTCGACGGGTCGCGGCAGCGATCTGCGCACCCTGGCGCCCGGGGAGAGCCGCAGCGTCCAGCTCACCTGGTCGGGCCTTCGCTCGCAGCCGGGCTGCGCGGGGGACCGGGCGCAGGCCCGGGCCGGGACCTACACGCTGGTGGCCCGGGTTGGCTCTCTCACCCGCCCCGGGGCCACCTTCACCATCCGTTGACTCAAGGGCCGGGCCGACCCGGACGACATCCTGCTCGACGGCTGTGCGAGCAAGCGGTGCGAGCAAGCGGTGCGGGCAGGCGGTGCAAGCGGTGCGGGCAGGCGGTGCAGACGGTGCGGGCAGGCGGGGCGAGCGGGTGGAGGTGGCGGGCAGTGGTGGCACCCGGCCCCGCTCTGCGTGCTGGTCCGCTCCGACGTCGGTGGCAGCCGTGAGCCCAGGCCCCCCGGCCTCGCCTGCCGCCCTGAGCCCGTTGCTCACCGTCGTCCTGGTCGACGGCTCGCCGGTACACCGCCGCTTCGTCCGGGCGACCGTGGAGGGGACGGCCGGCTTCACCGTCGTCGGGGAGGCCCGCAACGCCAAGGAGGCCGTGGCCATGGTGGCCCGGCTGCGACCGGCCGCCGTCCTCATGGACCTGGACCTGCCGGTCCGGGGCGGCATCGAGGCCATCGAGCGCATCATGGCCGTCAGCCCCACCCCGATCGTCGTCTACAGCGGGCACGCCGACGGCCGGGAGAGCCACCGGGCGCTCGAGGCGCTGGCCGCGGGCGCCGTCGAGGTGCTGGCCACGCCGGGCGCCGGGTCCACATGCAGCCTCGAGGAGCACGCCGAGGACCTGCGGCGGTGCCTTCGGGTCGCTGCCCGGGTCCGCGTCATCACCCACCCGCGGGGGTCCCTGCGGCAGCATGGCCTGGCCGAGCCAGCACCGGGCGCGGGGCGGCGCCGGTTGGACCCGATGGCGATGAGCGGGGGGGTCTCGCTCATCGCCATCGGCGCCTCGACCGGTGGGCCGCAGGCCCTCGCGACCGTCCTGGCCTCGCTCCCGGCCGACCTGGACCAGGCCGTCCTGGTGGTTCAACACATGGCCGACGGGTTCGTGCCCGGCCTCGCGTCCTGGCTGGACGGGCTGCTGGCCCTGCCGGTCGTCGTCGGGTGCGGTGGTCGCCAGCTGCAGCCCGGCTCCGTCACGATCGCGCCCAGCGGCGCGAACCTGCTCGTCCAGGACGACCGCCTGCGGGTGCGGGCCGCCCCGGCCGAGCCCGGGCAGTTCCACGTCCCCGGCATCGATGCGTGCTTCGCGAGCATCGCCGAGGCGGTCGGGCCCCAGGCCGTCGGGGTCCTGCTGACCGGGATGGGCCGAGACGGTGCAGCGGGCCTACGGCTGATGCGCGACCGGGGCGCGGCCACCCTCGGTCAGGACGAGGCGACGAGCACCGTCTACGGGATGCCCCAGGCGGCCCTGGCCCTCGGGGCCGTCGACCGCCAGCTGCCGCTGCTGCAGATCGGGCCGGCCCTGCTCGCCCTGGTGGGGCGGGCGTGACGGCGGCGCTGGCGGCCGGTGAGCTGGCTGCCGTGCGGCAGCTGCTCGCCGAGGCCGCCGGGCTGGTCTTCGACGACAGCCGGATCGCCTCGCTGGCCTGGTCGGTCCGCGAGCGGTGCCACCGGACCGGGGCCGAGGACGTCGCGGACTACCTGGCCCTGCTGGCGCAGCCAGCCGAGGTGCAGCAGCTCCTTGACGAGGTGACCATCCAGGAAACCCACTTCTTCCGCAACCCCCCGCAGGTGCGGGCCCTGCGCGCTCACGTCCTGCCCGAGCTGATCCGGTACGCCGACACCCGACGGCGGCGGCTGCGCATCTGGAGCGCGGGCTGCTCGACGGGCGAGGAGCCGTACGGCCTGGCGATGGCCCTGCGCGAGCTGCTCCCGTCGACCGCCGGCTGGGACGTGAAGGTGCTCGCGACCGACTTGTCCTCCCGGGCGGTCGCCGCAGCCAGGGAGGGCGTGTACGGTCCGCGCGCCGTCGCGCTGGCGACCCCCGAGCAGCTGGCGCGCTTCTTCGAGCACACCGGGGACGGCCGGCACCGCGTCCGCCAGGAGGTGCGCGACCTCGTCGAGGTCAGGCAGCACAACCTGGTGACCGAACCGGTGCCCGCGGTGGGTCAGCTCGACCTGGTGCTGTGCCGCAACGTCACCATCTACTTCGCCCGCGAGACCACCCGGACCCTCATGGCCCGGCTGCACGCGGCACTGCGCGACGGCGGCTACT
>JAYTHS010000574.1:0-2282 GCA_043732345.1 Frankiales bacterium
TCCCGGCCGCGAGGGCGACGCCTGCGGACGTCGCGGTCTGGGTGGGGCCGAGGGTCTGTCCGGCGGCGGCCAAGGCCCCCGCGGCAAGGGCCGCGGCCAGCACCCGGCCTCGGAGGGCGACGGGTGGGGCGGGCAGACGGTGCGCTCCCCGCAGGTTGACGACCACGGGGGCGGTGGTCGCGGCGCGGGGTTCGAGCACGACCACCGCGACTGCCATGGCGTCGTGGGGCTCGGCGGTGCACGGAGCGGCGGTGCGCAGGGCGAGCGCGACAAGGGGGGAGGGCCCCGAGCTGCTCGAGGTGCGGTGACGCGCCAACGCGTGGCCTTCCGGGCTCCGTTTGTAGCCAGGCACGAGGCAGCGCGCGCGATGAAACAGGTGCGGGCTGCGGACGCTCAGGCAAGGCCTGCGGGCGCGGTTCCGGGGGAACCTCGCCTCGTCCAACTCGTGACCTGGCTGTGATGTCGAGGTCGGTGGACGGTAACGAAACGGTTGCGGCTCGCGCAAGCCCCTGGTGTCCCCATCGCCCGCCGGGGTGTGTTCGGCATCACACTGTGGGCCGATCGTCACGGACAGTCAGCGCGGCGGGCCGGGGTCGTCCACAGCTGCGAGCGGTTACCGTCGCAGCTGTGGTCACCGCAGTGCAAGACGAGACGGGGACCGAGGACGCGCGGGTGGACCTGGCCGCTGCGGTGCGCGGGACCGTGGTGGCGCTCGGGGTGGCTGCGCTCGGTGCGCTGGTCACCGTGTTCGCCCCGGCGCTCGGTGTGGCGCGTGCCGCCGACGGTTCTGAGCAGGGCGGGCAGCCGGTGGCCGCGGTCGCTGCGGGAGCTGCGCTGCTCGCGGTGGCCGTGCTCGCGGCGTGGCTGCTGCGGGCGGGTCGGCTGGCGGGCGCGGTTGGTGTGCTCACCGGCGCTGGTGCGATCGCGGTCGGACTGGTGCTGCTGGACTTCCAGCTGTTCCGACGCGCGCTGGACGCCAACCGGCTCGAGCTCGTGCGCCCGGTGACGGCCGCCGAGCTCGCGCCCGGTCCGGGTGCGGTGGCAGTGCTCGTCGGGCACGCGCTGCTGGTCGTGGCTCCACTCGTGGGAGTGGTCGCGCTGCGCCGATCCGGCGTGCTCGACGACCCCGACCTGCTCGGCGAGGCTGCTGGGGAGGGCCCCGTCTTGCGTCGCAGCGCTCCCGCCGCCCTCGCCGTCGCCGTGGCTGCCGCCGTGGCCGTGGCCGTCGGCCTGTTCCTCGCGCCCCTGGGCAGCGCCGACCCGGTCGTGCTGGTGCCGCCGGTGGTGCAGGGCCCGTCGGTGGTGCTGGTAGGCACTGCGCTGCTCGCGGTGGTGGTGCTCGTCTCGCTGGCGCTCGCCCTGGTGTCGACCTCGGTGGCCACCGCGTCCGGAGTGCTGGCCGGGATCGCGCTGGCCGTGCTCTCGCTGGCCGCGCCACGGCTGCTCGCCGGTGCGCTGGACAGCCGGTTCCAGGTGGGTGTGGGTGCGCTCGTGACGACCGTGGGCGCCCTTGCCCTCGCTGCTGCTGCTGCTGCGCTGGTGATGTCCGCCCGGCGGCGGGCCGAGTCCGTGCCCGTGCCGGTCGCCGCCAGTGAGGCCGCGCTGCCCGGTGCCGGAGCGCTGCACCGGTTGACGGCCGTGACGGGGCTGCTTGCCGGGGTTGCGGCCATGCTGGTCGCGGTGCTTCCGCTGCTGTCCACCTCGGGCGTGCTGGTGGCCCCGCACGTCGACGGGGTGCGCGTGCTGCTCGTCGCTGGAGTGGCGCTCGCGGCGGTGAGCGTGGGGATGCTGGCCGGGTTCGGGCCCGCGTTGCGGCCGGCGGCCGGGGTGGCCTGGGCGGGGGTCCTGCTCGCCGGTGGTGCGGTGCTGCAGGCGGTGCTCGTGGCCACCGACGTCGCCGGGGTGGCCCCCGTGTCCAGCGCATCCGCCGCGGCGGATGCGCTGCCCACGGTCGGCTGGGGTGCGGGCGCCGTGGTCACCGTGGCGGCCATGGTGCTCGCCGTGGTGTGCGCTGGTGTGGCCGGGTTGGCCGGTGCGGCCGAGCGGGACGAGGTGGACACCTCCGAGGGCGTCGAGACGCCCCGCCCCGTGCTCGTGGTCGCCGGACTCGCCGCCCTGGCGGCTGTGCTCGGCCTGGTGTTACCGCTGTACACGGCGCCAGGGTTTGCCGCTGCTGGTCTCACCGCGGGCGACCCGCTCGGCGGCGGCTGGGGTTGGGACACCTGGTCGCTGGTCGCGGCGGCCGTGCTCGTGGTGGGCGCACTGCTGGCCGCCGTCCGCGC
>JAYTHS010000575.1:0-2280 GCA_043732345.1 Frankiales bacterium
CTACTGCGGCG
The DNA here is from genome assembly GCA_043732345.1 of Frankiales bacterium. Classification (GTDB taxonomy): domain Bacteria; phylum Actinomycetota; class Actinomycetes; order Mycobacteriales; family SCTD01; genus RYN-111. The sequence goes on from JAYTHS010000575.1 coordinate 12, forward strand.
TGGTCGGCCTGAAGCCGTCGTACGGGCTGCTCCCCGTCGAGGGGGTGGAGCCCCTGTCGCCGACCTGCGACCACGTCGGCGTCCTGGCGGCAGACGTCGAGACGACCCGGCGGATGATGGCGGCCCTGACCGGCATGGCCCTGAGCGAGGTGCAGGAGCCGCTGCGCTTCGGGGTGCTGGTGGGTCAGCTCGCCCACGCCGCGGTGGAACCCGCTGTCGCGCTGGCGGTCCGAGGTGCGCTGGCCCTGCTGGCCGGCGCCGGGCACGTGCTGGTGGAGGTCGACGACCGCCCCCTGGCGGAGCTGCAGGAGCTGCTTGGACCGATCGTGCTCCACGAGGCGTGGACGACGCACGCCGACCGGTTCACGGCCGACCCGACGCGCTACGGCGCGCCTACCCGGCGGCTGCTCGAGACCGCGGCCACCGTGACCGAGGCGGACTACGCCGCAGCCCTGGTGCGTCGCGAGGCCCTCCTCCCGGAGGCGGCTGCCCTGCTGGACGGGCTCGACGCGCTGGTGGGGCCGACCGTGCCGTGGGTGGCTCCGGAGCAGACCCCGCCGTTCGACCTGCCGCAGGGTGACCTGGAGACGGTCTTTCTGGGGGCGTACAACCTCACGGGCCAGCCCGCCCTGACGCTGCCGTGCGGCGAGGGGGAGCACGGGCTCCCGGTCGGCCTGCAGCTCGCCGGTCGACGAGGGGACGACGACCGGCTGCTGGCTGCGGCGCAGGTCGTCGAGCGCTGCCTCAGAACAGGTCCTGAAGCCCTGCCCGCGCGGTCGTGACGAGCTCGTGGACCGCGGCCTCGGCGCCGTCGGGGTCGCGCCGGCGGATCGCCTCGACCAGGTGGTCGTGCGGCTGGACGTGGCCCTCGGCCACCACCCGGTTGCGGTGGCAGTAGCGCCAGAAGCGCAGGTTGTGCAGCAGCAGCGTCTCGGCGAGCGGGAGCAGGAACGGGTTGCGCACCAGCTGGGCGAGCTGGACGTGCGCGGCGTGGTCGACCTTGAGGAACGCCAGGTAGTCACCCGCCTGACCGGCCTCGTCGACCCGGTCGAACATCTGCCGCACCTCGTCCAGCTCGGCGTCGGAGACCTTGGCGCAGACCTCCCGAATGATGCCGATCTCTAGGATCTCCCGGGCCTCGAGCATGCTCACGACGTCCGTGAGGCTCATGCTCGCCACGACCATCCCGCGCCGCGGCATCACCGACAGGAACCCCTCGCGGGCCAGCCGCGCGACGGCCTCGCGCACGGGCATGCGGCCCAGCGCGACGTCCCGGGACAGCTGCAGCTCGTTCACCAGGGCACCCGGCGGGTAGGTCAGGTCGACGATGCGGTCACGGAGCAGCTCGTACGCCTCGTCGCTTGCGCGGGCAGGTGCGTCGTCAGTCATCGACCTTGCCTCGTCGCGGGCGGGGATCTGCGATGCGAAGTGATATCACAGCAGCCGCCCACCGCCGAGTCGAACCGGTGGGCGGCGTGCCAAGATGCCGCCGCATGAGAGCAACCGTGCTGGAGTCCCCCGGTCAGATCGTCCTGCATGATGTGCCGGACCCCCGCATCGAGCTGCCGACCGACGCGGTCGTGCGCGTGGTCGCGTCGTGCATCTGCGGCTCCGACCTGTGGGGCTACCGCGGGATCGCGCAGGACCTCGGCCCGTCGCGGACCGGTCACGAGTTCGTCGGGATCGTCGAGGAGGTCGGCGCCGACGTGCGGACCGTCAAGGTCGGCGACTTCGTCATCGCCCCGTTCTGCATCAGCGACGGCACCTGCGAGAACTGCCTCAACGGCGTGCACACCTCCTGCCTGCACGGCGGGTACTGGGGGAGCACGGACCTGCCCGCCGCCACCGCCGACGCCGGCCAGGGCGAGGCCGTGCGGGTCCCGCTGGCCGACGGCACCCTCGTCGGGCTGCCGGAGCAGCCTGGTGCCGAGCAGGTCCCGGGGCTGCTGACCCTGTCCGACGTGATGGGCACCGGGCACCACGCCGCGCTCGCTGCCGGCGTCACCCGCGGCTCGACGGTCGTCGTCGTCGGAGACGGCGCGGTCGGGCTCTGCGGGGTCATTGCCGCCCTGCGGCTCGGTGCCGAGCAGGTCGTTGCCATGTCCGGCCACGCCAGCCGGCAGGCCCTGGCTCGTGAGTTCGGCGCGACGGCCGTCGTGGCAGAGCGCGGCGACGAGGGGGTCGCCCGCGTCAAGGAGCTGTTCGGCGGGATCGGGCCGGACGCCGTCATGGAGTGCGTGGGCACCAAGGAGTCCATGCAGCAGGCCCT
>JAYTHS010000576.1:0-2280 GCA_043732345.1 Frankiales bacterium
CTACTGCGGCGTGGTCGGCCTGAAGCCGTCGTACGGGCTGCTCCCCGTCGAGGGGGTGGAGCCCCTGTCGCCGACCTGCGACCACGTCGGCGTCCTGGCCGCAGACGTCGAGACGACCCGGCGGATGATGGCGGCCCTGACCGGCATGGCCCTGAGCGAGGTGCAGGGTCCGCTGCGCCTCGGGGTGCTGGTCGGTCAGCTCGCCCACGCCGCGGTGGAACCCGCTGTCGCGCAGGCGGTCCGAGGTGCGCTGGCCTTGCTGGCCGGCGCCGGGCACGTGCTGGTGGAGGTTGACGACCGCCCCCTGGCGGAGCTGCAGGAGCTGCTCGGACCGATCGTGCTCCACGAGGCGTGGACGACGCACGCCGACCGGTTCACGGCAGACCCGACGCGCTACGGCGCGCCTACCCGGCGGCTGCTCGAGACCGCGGCCACCGTGACCGAGGCGGAGTACGCCGCAGCCCTGGCGCGCCGCGAGGCCCTCCTCCCGGAGGCGGCTGCCCTGCTCGACGGGCTCGACGCGCTGGTGGGGCCGACCGTGCCGTGGGTGGCTCCGGAGCAGACCCCGCCGTTCGACCTGCCGCAGGGTGACCTGGAGACGGCCTTCCTGGGGGCGTACAACCTCACGGGCCAGCCCGCCCTGACGCTGCCGTGCGGCCAGGGGGAGCACGGGCTCCCGGTCGGCCTGCAGCTCGCCGGTGCCCGAGGCGACGACGACCGGCTGCTCGCCGTCGCACAGGTGGTCCAGGCCTGCCTTAGAACAGGTCCTGCAGCCCTGCCCGAGCGGTCGTGACGAGCTCGTGGACGGCCGCCTCGGCGCCGTCGGGGTCGCGTCGGCGGATCGCCTCGACCAGGTGGTCGTGCGGCTGGACGTGGCCCTCGGCCACCACCCGGTTGCGGTGGCAGTAGCGCCAGAACCGCAGGTTGTGCAGCAGCAGCGTCTCGGCCAGCGGGAGCAGGAACGGGTTGCGCACCAGCTGGGCGAGCTGGACGTGCGCGGCGTGGTCGACCTTGAGGAACGCCAGGTAGTCACCCGCCTGACCAGCCTCGTCGACCCGGTCGAACATCTGCCGCACCTCGTCCAGCTCGGCGTCGGAGACCTTGGCGCAGACCTCCCGGATGATGCCGATCTCCAGGATCTCCCGGGCCTCGAGCATGCTCACGACGTCCGCCAGGCTCATGCACGCCACGACCATCCCGCGCCGCGGCATTACCGACAGGAACCCCTCGCGGGCCAGCCGTGCGACGGCCTCGCGCACGGGCATGCGTCCCAGCGCAACGTCGCGGGACAGCTGCAGCTCGTTGACCAGGGCGCCCGGCGGGTAGGTCAGGTCGACGATGCGGTCGCGGAGCAGCTCGTACGCCTCGTCGCTTGCGCGGGCAGGTGCGTCGTCAGTCATCGACCTTGCCTCGTCGGGGGCGGGGATCTGCGGTGCGAAGTGATATCACAGCAGCAGCCCACCGCCGAGTCGAACCGGTGGGCGGCGTGCCAGGATGCCGCCGCATGAGAGCAACCGTGCTGGAGTCCCCCGGTCAGATCGTCCTGCATGACGTGCCCGACCCCCGCATCGAGCTGCCGACCGACGCGGTCGTGCGCGTGGTCGCGTCGTGCATCTGCGGCTCCGACCTGTGGGGGTACCGCGGGATCGCGCAGGACCGCGGCCCCTCCCGCACCGGTCACGAGTTCGTCGGGGTCATCGAGGAGATCGGCGCGGACGTGCGGACCGTCAAGGTCGGCGACTTTGTCATCGCCCCCTTCTGCATCAGTGACGGGACCTGCGAGAACTGCCGCAACGGCGTGCACACCTCCTGCCTGCACGGCGGTTACTGGGGAAGCACCGACCTGCCCGCCGCCACCGCTGACGCCGCCCAGGGCGAGGCCGTGCGGGTCCCGCTGGCCGACGGCACCCTCGTCGGGCTGCCGGAGCAGCCCGGTGCCGAGCAGGTCCCGGGGCTGCTGACCCTGTCCGACGTGATGGGCACCGGGCACCACGCTGCGCTCGCCGCCGGCGTCACCCGCGGCTCGACGGTCGTCGTCGTCGGAGATGGCGCGGTCGGGCTCTGCGGGGTCATCGCAGCCCTGCGGCTCGGTGCCGAGCAGGTCGTTGCCATGTCCCGCCACGCCAGCCGGCAGGCCCTGGCCCGTGAGTTCGGCGCGACGGCCGTCGTGGCCGAGCGCGGTGACGAGGGGGTCGCCCGCGTCAAGGAGCTGTTCGGCGGGATCGGGCCGGACGCCGTCATGGAGTGCGTGGGCACCAAGGAGTCCATGCAGCAGGCCCT
>JAYTHS010000577.1:0-2279 GCA_043732345.1 Frankiales bacterium
GCTGCTCGAGGGGGTCTCTCGCACCACGCCGCTCGAGGGCTCCCGGGTCCTGTCGGAGGCTGTCGGCGGCCCGGTGTGGCTCAAGTGCGAGAACCTCCAGCGGACCGGGTCGTTCAAGATCCGGGGGGCCTACGTCCGCATCGCCCGGCTCACGGAGGCCGAGCGGGCACACGGCGTCGTCGCGGCGAGCGCCGGCAACCATGCCCAGGGGGTGGCCCTGGCCGCGTCCCTGCTCGGGTGTGCCGCCACCGTCTTCATGCCGGTGGCTGCCCCGCTCCCCAAGATCGCCGCCACCACGGCGTACGGCGCGACGGTCCGCCTGTCCGGGAACAGCGTCGACGAGGCGCTGGTGGCGGCCGGAGAGTTCGCGAGGCTGACTGGGGCGGTCCTCATCCACCCCTTCGACCACGTCGACGTCATCGCCGGCCAGGGGACCGTCGGCCTCGAGGTGCTGGAGCAGTGCCCGGAGGTCAGGACGGTCGTCGTGTGCACCGGCGGTGGGGGGCTGGTCTCGGGCATCGCCGTGGCCGTGAAGGCCCTCCGGCCCGACGTACGGATCGTGGCAGCCCAGGCCAGCGGCGCCGCGGCCTTCCCTGGCTCGCTGGCGGCCGGGCACCCGGTCGCGCTGCCGGTCATGAGCACGATGGCGGACGGCATCGCGGTCGGCTGCCCGGGCGAGGTGACCTTCGCCCTCGTCCGTGACCTGGTCGATGACGTCGTCACGGTCGACGACGACGCCCTCGCCCGGGCACTGCTGCTGTCGCTGGAGCGGGCCAAGATGGTCATCGAGCCGGCGGGGGCCGCGGGGCTCGCCGCGGTCATGGAGGCTCCGGCGGCGTTCGAGCCGCCCGTCGTCGTGGTGCTGTCCGGGGGCAACATCGACCCGTTGCTGCTGAGCAAGGTGATCCGCCACGGCCTCATCGCGGCCGGCCGCTTCCTGTCGCTGCGGATCCGCATCCCGGACCGTCCCGGTGAGCTGGCCCGACTGCTCTCGGTCCTGGCCGGGGTGTCCGCCAACGTCCTGGACGTCGAGCACCAGCGCACCGGTACTGGCCTGCACCTGGACGAGGTCGAGGTCGAGCTGCAGCTCGAGACGAGGGGGGCCGTGCACGCGGCCAGCGTGCTCGACGCGCTCACCGAAGCGTCGTACGCGGTGTCGAAGCTGTGAGGGAGGTGGGCGGGGCTTGTCCCTCTCTCCCCCACTTTGATCTTGCTCATCCATGATCAGAGTGGGCGCTGCTGTGCGGCTGGCTGGCTGGGCTCGCCCACGCTGCCGGCGCGGGCACCCCGGCCCATGATCAAAGTGGGGGCGCCCTGAGCGTGCACGTGGCCCCGCCGACCCACGCAGCCCCGCCACCCCGTCAGCCGAACCACGCCGGCAGAACGCGACGTCAGAGGTTCCCGCGCTTTGCCTGCTCTCGCTCGATCGCCTCGAACAGGGCCTTGAAGTTCCCCTTGCCGAAGCCCAGCGACCCGTGTCGCTCGATGAGCTCGAAGAACACCGTCGGGCGGTCCTGCACCGGCTTGGTGAAGATCTGCAGCAGGTAACCATCCTCGTCGCGGTCGGCCAGGATTCGCAGCTCTCGCAGGTCGGCCAGCGGGACGCGGGTGTCGCCGACCCAGGACCCGAGCTCGTCGTAGTAGCTGTCCGGGGCGTCCAGGAACTCGACCCCGTGGGCGGCCATCTGGCGCACCGCACCGACGATGTCGTTGGTCGCCAGCGCGACGTGCTGCACCCCCGGACCGCCGTAGAACTCGAGGTACTCGTCGATCTGCGACTTCCGCTTGCCGGCCGCGGGCTCGTTGAGGGGGAACTTGACGCGTCGGGTGCCGTCGGCGACGACCTTGCTCATGAGCGCGGAGTACTCCGTCGCGATGTCATCGCCGACGAACTCCTTCATGTTCGTGAAGCCCATGACGGTGTTGTAGTAGCCGACCCAGGCGTCCATCGCGCCGAGCTCGACGTTGCCGACGACGTGGTCCACGGCTTGGAACAGCCGCTTAGCAGGGGGTGCCACGAACGGCGCGCGGCCGACGTACCCCGGCAGGAAGACGCCGCTGTAGTCACCGCGCTGCACGAGCGAGTGGACCGTCGAGCCGTACGTCGCGATGCGGGCCACCACCACCTTGCCGCTGTCGTCCTCGCTGACCGTCGGCTCCTGCACGGCCACGGCCCCGCGAGAGACGGCGAGCGAGAAGGCGTGCGCTGCGTCCGGGACGCGCAGCGCGATGTCGGTGACGCCGTCCCCGTGCGTAGCAACGTGAGCGCCCACGTCGGT
>JAYTHS010000578.1:0-2279 GCA_043732345.1 Frankiales bacterium
TACCAGCCACAGCGACGAGGGCGGCCTGTGGTGGTGCCGAACTCGTGGCCCACGGTGCGCAGCCTTTCGCCATCGACCCCGTCCTGGCCGGTACCGGTCAGCTCGGTCGGGAACGGGCCCTCGCCAACGCGGGTCGTGTAGGCCTTGACGACGGCGATGACCTTGTCGATGCGGTTCGGCGGGATGCCGCTGCCGGTGCACGCCCCACCCGAGGTCGCGCTGCTGCTCGTGACGAACGGGTAGGTGCCGTGGTCGACGTCGAGCAGCGTCGCCTGGCCACCCTCCAGCAGCACCGTCCGGCCCTCATCGAGGGCCATCGACAGCAGCAGCCCGGTGTCGCGGACCATCGGTTGCAGCCGCTCGACGTAGCCCAGCAGCTCCTCCACGACCGAGTCGGCCGTGACGGCCTTGCGGTTGTAGACCTTGACGAGCACGTGGTTTTTGAGCGTCAGCGCGCCCTCGACCTTCTGCCGCAGGATCTTCTCGTCGAACAGGTCCTGCACGCGGATCCCGACCCGGTTCATCTTGTCGGCGTACGTCGGGCCGATGCCCCGACCGGTCGTCCCGATCTTGCGGCTGCCCAGGAAGCGCTCCGTCACCCGGTCCAGCACCCGGTTGTAGGACGGGATGACGTGCGCGTCGGCCGAGACGACCAGCCGGGAGGTGTCGACACCCCGGGCCTCCAGGCCGTCGATCTCCTGGAACAGCACCGCGAGGTCGATGACGACCCCGTTGCCGATCACCGGGATGCAGCCGGGGCTCAGGATGCCGCTGGGAAGCAGGTGTAGGGCGTAGGTCTCGTCACCCACGACGACGGTGTGGCCGGCGTTGTTGCCGCCGTTGAACTTCACGACGTGGTCGACCATCCCCCCGAGCTGGTCGGTGGCCTTGCCCTTGCCCTCATCACCCCACTGGGCACCGATCAGGACGAGTGCGGGCATGGCGTACTCCTCGATGGAGATGTCGGAAAAGCGAAAGACCCCCCGCAAGTGCGGGAGGCCTCTTGCGCCGCGAGTCTACCCGTAGGGTTGGGGTGTGGCGAAGATCCCAGGCATCGACAACGTCGTGACGGGCGTGCTTGCCGTCCTGCAGGCGCAGACCGTGGCCCTGCAGGCCCTGCCCGCCGCGGTGCAGTCGCTGTCCGCGGCGGTGCGGTCGCTGGCGGACACCGCAGCCTCCGCCAAGGACGCGGTGCAGGTGGCGAACCGGCTGGTCGTGCGGATGGACGGCATCGTGGCCGAGCTGGAGAAGCCGTTGCTGGCGATGGCTCCCGGCCTGACCCGACTTGCCGCGGTCCTCGACGACCCGGTCATCGGCAACCTGCCCGAGACGCTCGCCCAGGTGCAGCGCGACATCTTGCCGGTGCTGCGGACCCTGTCCGACACCCACGAGCGGGTGGCCTTCATCGCGAGCTCGACCGAGCGGATCCTGGGTTTCGTCGACGACACCGGCCGGACCCTGGCCGGCCTGCCCGGAGCCGCCCTGCTGGGACGTCGGCGCCCACCGCCCAAGGCGCCGACCCGCCCAACCGGTGCGACCGACCCGACCGCTGCGGCCGACCCGGCCGCTACTCGGCCACCGGACGGGTGGGCGGGGTAGAAGCCGGCGTCGATCAGGACAGGACAGCCGCCGCCGCGGGGTCGGCGTCGTCGAGCAGCTGCTGGCAGCGCTCCGCCTCGGGGGTCTCACCGATCGCCGCAGCGGCCCGACCGAGGGCGTGGACCGAGCGCAGCACACCCTGGTTGGGGCCGTGCGACCACGGCACCGGCCCCCAGCCCTTCCATCCTCCGCGACGCAAAGCGTCCAGACCCCGGTGGTAACCGGTACGGGCGTAGGCATAGCTCTCGACGACGGCCCCGCGGTCGAACGCGGCGTCGGCCAGAGCGGCCCAGGCCGCGCTCGAGGTGGGGTGCGCCGCAGCCACGTCAGCCGGGTCAGCTCCCCCCTCGAGCAGCTCCCGGGGCGCCACCTCGTCGGGTAGCAGGGTGGGCGGCGGGCCGCCCAGCAGGTCGTTGCCGATGATGCTCATGCCCACAGTCTGCCCGCAGGGCAGGATGGGCAGATGCCTCTGGTCCCCATCGACGACACCCACCTGTTCATCGAGGAGCGGGGAGCGAAGGACGGCCTGCCGATCATCGTCCTGCACGGTGGGCCGGGCCTGGACCGCCACGAGTTCGCCGACTACCTCGACCCGCTGGCCTCGACGTACCGGCTGGTGCTCGTCGACCAGCGCGAGCAGGGCGAGTCGGCCCGCGGCACCGACCCCTCGACCTGGACGC
>JAYTHS010000579.1:0-2270 GCA_043732345.1 Frankiales bacterium
GCGGTGACCAGGTGCGAGGCCGACTCCGACAGCAGGGGGTGGCTGCTGCGCACGACCTCACGCAGCCGGGTCTCGACCTGCTCGAGCCCGGTCGCGACGGAGCTCTGCAGGGCCGGGTCGGTGGACGCGAGCACGCCGGAGGTCACCGGACGAAGATCGCGGCGCGACTCGCGAGGTCGAGCATCGGCTGGGGGACGATGCCGAGCACCACCGTGACGGCCAGGCCGACAGCGATGGCCCCGGCGGTGTAAGCGCTCGGGACGGCGACGGTCGGGCCGTCGGCGGCGGGCTCCTGGAAGAACATGAGCACCACGACCCGTGCGTAGAAGAACGCGGTCACCGCGCTGGCGACGACGCCGACGACCACGAGGGCGGTCGCACCGCCCTCGGTGGCGGCCTTGAAGACCGCGAACTTGGCCATGAACCCGCTGGTGAGCGGGATGCCGGCGAGGGCGAAGAGCAGGAACGCGAAGACCGACGCGACGAGCGGACTGCGCCGCCCGAGACCGGCCCACTGGGACAGGTGGGTCGCCTCGCCGGAGCTGTCGCGTACCAGCCCGACCACAGCGAACGACGCAATCGTGGTGAAGCCGTAGGTGAACAGGTAGAACAGCGAGCCTGACAGGCCGTCGCGGTTGATCGCGATGAGCCCGACCAGGATGAACCCGGTGTGGGCGATGGAGGAGTAGGCCAGCATTCGCTTCACGTCGGTCTGGGTGACCGCGAGCACCGCGCCCAGGACCATGGTGAGGATGGCGACGGCCCACATCATCGGGCGCCAGTCCCACTGGCTGCGGCCAAAGCCGACGTAGAAGACGCGCAGCATCGCCCCGAAGGCGGCGATCTTCGTGCCGGCCGCCATCAGCGCTGTCACGGGCGTCGGGCTTCCCTGGTAGACGTCAGGGGTCCAGGCCTGGAACGGCACCGCCCCCACCTTGAACAGCAGGCCGATGCCCAGCATGCCGATCCCCAGGTAGAGCAGCGTGTCGCTCTTACCGGTCTGGCCGGTGGCGTCGAACACGGCCCCGAGGTCGACGCTGCCGGCATAGCCGTAGATCAGCGCCACGCCGTACAGGAAGAACGCCGAGGCGAAAGCGCCCAGCAGGAAGTACTTCAGAGCGGCCTCCTGCGACAGCAGGCGACGGCGGCGGGCCAGGCCGGCCATGAGGTAGAGCGGCAGCGAGAGCACCTCGAGCGCTACGAACATCAGCAGCAGGTTGTTGCAGGCGGGGAACAGCACCATCCCGCCGAGCGCAAACAGCGCCAGCGGGTAGACCTCGGTCTGGATCTGGCTGCTCTCGGAGTTGGCGATGTCGTCATGCGAGCCGGGCACGCTCGCCGCCTGGGTGACGACCTCGCCACCGCTGGCGTCCAGGTTGCGCTCGCTGAGCAGCATGATGCCGCCGAGCCCGATCACGCACAGCGTGCCCTGCAGGAACAGCGCCGGACCGTCGACCGCGACGGCCTGCTCGACCACGAGCCGGTTGGTGTGGTCCACGGCCAGGACGATGACGGCGGCAAGGGCGCCGAGCAGGCCGAGCGAGGCCACGACGACCTGCACGACCCGGCGGCGGGCGGCAGGCACGAACGCCTCGACGAGGACGGCCAGCGTCGCGGCCAGGAAGACGATCAGGATCGGCGCCAGTGGCCCGTAGGCGATCGAGGGTGCCGGGATGTCGGTGGGCATCTGCGGTCCCCTACTTACTCTGGCGAGGCAGCGAGACCTGCGTCGGCGCGGGGTCGGTGGCCCCGACATCGTGCATGGTCGCGGTGACGGCCGGGTTGATGACGTCGGTCAATGGCTTCGGGTAGAAGCCGAGGAACAGCATGAGCGCGATGAGCGGCGCGACGGCGGCGACCTCACGAGCTCGCAGGTCCTTCATCCGCTCGTGGGCGGTCGAGAGCACCCCCTGCATCGTGCGCTGGTAGGCCAGCAGGATGTAGAGCGCGGCCAGGATGATCCCGGTCGTTGCAATGACCGCGGCGACCTTGTAGCGGGTGAAGGTCCCGAGCAGGACGAGGAACTCACTGACGAACGTCGACAGCCCGGGCAGGGCGAGCGAGGACAGGCCGCTGACGAAGAACAGCGCCGCGAGGACGGGGGCGACCTTGGCGATGCCGGAGTAGTCGCTCATGATCCGGCTCCGCCCGCGGGTCGCGAGGAACCCGATCACCATGAACAGCGCGCCGGTGCTCAGGCCGTGGTTGACCATGTAGAGCACGGCGCCGGTGCCGGCCTGCGTGGTGAAGGCGAAGCAGCCCATCCCGAT
>JAYTHS010000580.1:0-2268 GCA_043732345.1 Frankiales bacterium
GAGAGCTCTGGTGCGCAGCCGGAAGCGTCTCGACTACGACGGGGTGCAGGCCAGCCTGCTGGACGGCTCGGCGGGGGAGGACCTGCGGCTGCTGCTGCAGATCGGCGAGCTGCGGCTCGCGCTCGGCCTAGCCCGGGGCGCGGTCGACCTGCCGACCCCCGAGCAGGAGGTGCAGGCCGACGGCACGCTGTCCTACCGCGCCCAGCTTCCCAGCGAGCGGTGGAACGCGCAGATCAGCCTGCTGACCGGCGTCGCTGCCGCCGGGCTGATGCTGCAGGGCGGTGTCGGGCTGCTGCGGACCCTGCCGCCCCCGCCGCAGGACGCCGTCGACAGCCTGCGCCGCAGTGCCCGGGCCCTGGGTGTCGCGTGGCCGACCGGTACGTCCTACGGCGAGGTCGTCAGCGGGCTCGACCCGTCCGACCAGGCGTCGGCGGCCCTGCTCACGCTGGCGACCAGGCTGCTGCGGGGGGCCGGCTACACCGCCTTCGACGGCGCGCCACCGGAGCAGGCCCAGCACAGCGCGGTCGCCGCGGCGTACGCCCACTGCACCGCCCCTCTGCGGCGCCTCGCAGACCGGTACGTCGGGGAGGTCTGCCTTGCCCTGTGCGCGGGCGTCGAGGTGCCGGGCTGGGCGAGGGCCGCCCTGCCGACGCTGCCGCAGGAGATGGCCGCCGCCGACGCCCGGGCGCACACCCTTGACCGCGCGGTCGTGGACATGGCCGAGGCCCTCGAGCTGCAGGGGCGCATCGGCCAGGTCTTCACTGGGGTCGTGACCGACGCCGGCCCGAAGGGCGGGACCGTCCAGCTCACGGACCCGGCCGTGCGGGCCAAGGTGGAGGGCGCCGACCTGCCGCTGGGAGGGTCGGTCGACGTGGTGCTGCTCGAGGCCGACCCGGTGCTGCGACGGGTCCGCTTCCGCCGCCCCTGAGCCGCCCGGCCCCTCCACGGCGCTCCGTCCGTGCCCGGCTGGCAGACTGCGGCCGTGACCGAGACCTCGCCGGACCTGACCCTGCCCGCTCCCGCCGATCTCGTGCTGGCAGTCCTCGGGGGCACCGGTGAGCAGGGCCGCGGGCTGGCCCGCCGCTTCGCCCTTGCCGGCCATCGCGTCGTGCTCGGGTCCCGCTCCGTGCAGCGCGCCGAGGACGCCGCCGCGGGCCTGCCGGAGGGCGTCACCGGCGCCGACAACGAGAGCGCCGCAGCCCAGGCCGATGTCGTCATCGTCGCCGTGCCGTACGACGGCCACCGTGACCTGCTGGTGGAGCTCGAGGCGGTGCTGGCCGGGAAGGTCGTCGTCGACTGCGTCAACCCGTTGGGCTTTGACAAGCAGGGGGCGTACGTGCTGCCCGTCGAGGAGGGCAGCGCCGCCCAGCAGGCGGCGGCGGTCCTGCCCGACAGTCGGGTTGTCGGGGCGTTCCACCACGTCAGCGCCGTGCTGCTGCTCGACGAGGCCGTCGGCACCCTCGATACCGATGTCCTGGTCCTCGGCGACGACCGGGAGGCGACCGACCTCGTGCAGGCCCTGGTCGCCCGGATCCCCGGCATGCGCGGGATCTTTGCCGGCCGGCTGCGCAACGCCCACCAGGTCGAGGCCTTGACCGCCAACCTGATCTCGGTCAACCGCCGCTACACCGCCCATGCCGGTCTGCGCGTCACCGACGTCTAGGACGTGACCGACCTGTACGACGACACAGGGACCCGAGTCTCGGTCCCGGCGCGGGTCGGCCGGGTCGTGTCGCTCGTCCCGTCGCTGAGCGAAGCCGTCGCGGTGACGGCTCCCGGGCTCCTGGTGGGTGCCACCGAGTGGTGCAGCCAGCCGGCCGACCTGCAGGTGATCCGTGTCCGGGGGACCAAGAACCCCGACGTGGCAGGCATTGTCGTGCTTCGACCGGACCTGGTGCTGGCCAACGTGGAGGAGAACCGCCCCCAGGACCTCGACGCCCTCCGTGAGGCGGGGCTTGCCGTCTGGACGACCTACCCCCGCACCCTGCCCGAGGCGCTGGTCAGCCTCGGGCACCTGCTCGACGCCTGTCGGCTGGACCGGCCCGGCTGGCTGGACGACGCCGACGCCGTCTGGCGGGAGCCGTGGAAGGGACGGCGACGGCGGGCCGTCGTACCGGTGTGGCGCCGGCCGTGGATGGCGGTCGGGTCGGGGACGTTCACCGGGGACGTCCTGGCACGGCTCGGCGTCGACAACGTGCTGGCCGACCACGCCGAGCGCTATCCGAAGGTGGACCTCGCGCAGCTGCCGGAGCACGACCTCGTCGTGCT
>JAYTHS010000581.1:0-2267 GCA_043732345.1 Frankiales bacterium
GCCCGGGACAGGAAGCGCAGCCCCTCGACGCCGAACCGAATAACCACGCCGCTGGCGGTGATGGCGAACAGCTCAGCGCCCTCCCCGACGACCACCGCGCCCTGCAGCGAGCCACGCCGTTGTTCGAGCTTGGCCGTCAGCACTCCCGAGCCGCCGCGGCCTTGTCCGCGGTACTCGGTGAGCTTGGTGCGCTTGCCGAAGCCACCGTCCGTGACGACCATCAGAGCGAGCTCGTCGTCCTGGCCGAGCGGGGCGACCTGCATGGCCAGCAGCTCGTCGTCGTCCCCGAGGCGCATGCCGATGACACCGCTGGTGGCGCGGCCCATCGGGCGCAGCGCCTCGTCGTCGGCGGTGAAGCGGATCGACTGCGCCTTCTTGCTCACCAGCAGCAGGTCGTCCTGGTTGCTGATGAGCGCCGCCGCGATGAGCTCGTCGTCCTCGCGCAGGTTGACGGCGATCAGGCCGTTGGAACGCCCGTTGTCGTACTCCGTGAGCAGCGTCTTCTTGACGATCCCCCGGCGGGTGGCCAGCACGAGGTACGGCGCGACCCCGTAGTCCGGGATGTCCATGACCTGGGCGATCTGCTCGTCGGGCTGGAAGGCCAGGAAGTTGGCCATGTGCTGCCCGCGGGCGTTGCGGTTGGCTTCGGGCAGCTCGTGCGCCTTGGCCCGGTAGACCCGCCCCTTGTTGGTGAAGAACAGGATCCAGTGGTGGGTCGTCGTGACGAAGAAGTGCTCGACGATGTCATCGGTCTTGAGCGCCGCACCCTGGACACCCCGTCCGCCGCGGCGCTGCGAGCGGTAGAGGTCGGTCTTGGTGCGCTTGGCGTAGCCGCCACGGGTCACGGTGACGACCACGTCCTCCTGCGCGATGAGGTCCTCGGCGCTCATGTCCCCCTCGAAGGGGACGATCCGGGTGCGCCGCTCGTCGCCGTACTTCGCCGTGATCTCGGTGAGCTCCTCGGCGATGATGCGCCGCTGGCGGACCGGGTCGGCCAGGATCGCGGTGAGATCAGCGATCTCGGCCTCGCGCTCGGCAAGCTCGTCCAGGATGCGCTGGCGCTCCAGGGCGGCCAGCCGGCGCAGCTGCATGTCCAGGATGGCCCGGGCCTGCAGCTCGTCGATGTCAAGCAGCGCCTGCAGCTGGCTCAGCGCGGCGTCCGCGGAGTCGGCGGCCCGGATGAGTGCGATGACCGCGTCGAGCTGGTCCAGCGCCTTGCCGAGCGCCCGCAGGATGTGGGCCCGCTCCTCAGCCTTGCGCAGCTGGTAGCGGGTACGCCGGACGATGACGTCGACCTGGTGGTCGACGTAGTACAGGACGAACTCGTCCAGCCGCAGCGTGCGCGGGACCCCGTCGACGATCGCCAGCATGTTGGCGCCGAAGGTGAACTGCAGCTGGGTGTGCTTGTAGAGGTTGTTCAGCACCACCTTGGCGACGGCGTCGCGCTTGAGCACGATGACCAGCCGCTGACCGGTCCGCAGCGATCCCTCGTCGCGGACGTCGGCGATCCCCCCCACCCGCCCGTCCTTGACCAGCTCGGCGATGGACAGCGCCAGGTTGTCCGGGTTGACCTGGTACGGCAGCTCGGTAACGACCAGGATGGTGCGGCCCTTAGCGTCCTCGTCGACCGTCACGACGGCCCGCATCCGGATCGACCCGCGGCCGGTCCGGTAGGCCTCCTCGATGCCGCCGCGCCCGACGATGAGCCCGCCGGTCGGGAAGTCGGGGCCCGTCACCCGGGCCAGCAGCGCGTCCAGCAGCTCCTCCGAGCTCGCCGCCGGGTTCTCCAGCGCCCACAGCACGCCCGCCGCCACCTCGCGCAGGTTGTGCGGCGGAATGTTGGTGGCCATGCCGACCGCGATGCCGCTGCTGCCGTTGACCAGCAGGTTGGGGATGCGGCTGGGCAGGACCAGCGGCTCCTGGCTGCGGCCGTCGTAGTTGTTGGTGAAGTCGACCGTCTCCTGATCGATCTCGCGCAGCATCTCCATGGCCAGGGGCGCCAGCCGGCACTCGGTGTAGCGCATGGCGGCTGCCGGGTCGTTGCCCGGAGAGCCGAAGTTCCCGTTGCCATCGATCATCGGGTAGCGCAGCGACCATGGCTGGGCGAGCCGCACCAGCGCGTCGTAGATCGAGCTGTCGCCGTGCGGGTGGTAGTTAGCCATCACGTCACCGACGACCCGGGCGCACTTGAAGTAACCACGGTCCGGCCGGTAGCCCCCGTCGTACATCGCATAGAGGACGCGGCGGTGGACCGGCTTCAGACCGTC
>JAYTHS010000582.1:0-2256 GCA_043732345.1 Frankiales bacterium
GGCCGGTGCTGGGCAGGACCTGCATGACCCCGATGGCGTCGACGGGGGAGACCACGCGCTGCTGGAAGCCGCTCTCCTGGTAGGCCACCGCCAGGGCGAATGAGGGGTCGACGTGGTTGCGCTGGGCGGCCTGCCGGATCAGGCGCTGCACGGCGTCCTGGCTCGGGACCGATCGGGTGGCGAGCTCGGCGCGGTGCGCCGCAGCAGACGATGCGACCGACGCGGCGACCGACCCGGTGACCGACCCGGTGACCGACCCGGCGACCCCGGACCCGGCCGGGACGACAGCCGACCCCGACCGGACGACCCTTGTCGCGCGGTAGGTGAGGCGCTGACCGATGACGATGAGGTCCCCGCGCAGGTGGTTGCGCGCGGCCAGGGCCCGGGGGGTGGTCCCGAACCGGAGGGCGAGGACGGTGAGGTTGTCGCCAGGGCGCACGTCGTAGCGGACGGTCGTCGTACGTCGCGTCGTCGATGTCGCCGTCGGTGTCGTCGGGCGGGCCGTGCCGGGGAGCAGCAGCGTCTGCCCGGCGATGATGAGGCCGTTGCCCGGCAGGTGGTTCAGCGCCATGAGCCGGGCGACGGTCGTGTGGTGGTCTCGGGCGATCTGCCAGAGCGTGTCGCCGCGGTGGATGCGCAGCAGGTTCGGTGCACCGGCCGTCACGACGGCGGTGAGTGCGACCAGCACGCCGAGCGCGCGCAGGAGATGACGGTTCATGACGGTCCTGTACTTGGTGGGTCCCCGGCGGGCACGCTAGGCGCAGTGGTACGCCTGTGGCAAGAGGGACCGGTGGGACTGCGCGGACATAACGCGGCAGCCTCGGGTGGGCGGTCGTCGCCGTGGCTACAGTGGAAGTGTCAGACCGGGGAGCTCGCGCAGGCGGGCTGAGAGGCAGGCCAGGCACCGAGCCCGCAAGGGTTCGGGGCAGCGGCCTCGACCCGCATCACCCGATCGGGGTCATGCCCGCGTGGGGAGTTCTCATGAGCACCACCGACCCGACCGGCCCGACGGCCGAACCGTTTGTCTTGTCCGCCGACCCTTTCGTGGTCGCCGGCCGGACCGTGACCAGCCGCCTGCTCGTCGGGACGGGCAAGTTCCGCTCGCACGCCGTGATGCGCGAGGCGCTGCTGGCCTCCGAGGCCGACCTGGTCACGGTCGCGCTGCGCCGGGTCGACCTGTCCCGGGTCGGTGAGGGCGACGTCCTGGACCACATCCCGTCCCACCTCACGCTGCTGCCGAACACCTCCGGAGCCGTGGACGCCGACGAGGCCGTCCGGCTGGCCCGGCTGGGCCGGGTGGGGACCGGCGCCGACCTGGTCAAGCTCGAGGTGACGCCCGACCCCCGCACCCTCGCACCCGACCCGATCGAGACCCTGCGGGCCGCCGAGCGACTGGTGGCCGAGGGCTTCGTCGTCCTGCCGTACTGCTCGGCCGACCCGGTCCTGTGCCGGCACCTGGAGGAGGCCGGCTGCGCCACCGTCATGCCGCTGGGGGCATGGATCGGGAGCAACCGCGGCCTGCGGACCCGCGACGCCATCGAGGTGATCGTCGCCCAGGCCGGTGTGCCCGTGGTCGTCGACGCCGGCCTCGGGGTCCCCAGCGACGCCGCGGAAGCCATGGAGGTCGGCGCTGACGCGGTGCTCGTCAACACGGCCATCGCCGTCGCCCAGGACCCCGTCCTCATGGCCCACGCCTTCGCGCTGGCCACCCGGGCCGGACGGCTGGGCTGGCTCGCGGGCCGCGGCGCCGTCCTGCGGACCGCCGAGGCCTCCAGCCCCCTGACCGGGTTCCTGTCGTGAGCCAGCCCCCCGGTGCGTTCGCCCGCCACCTCGCGGCGCTACCCGAGCCGGTCGTCGGCGACGTCGAGGCGGCCCTGGCACACCCCTGCCTCGCCCTCCTGCCGACGCTGCTCAGCCCTGCGGCGGCGCCCCACCTCGAGCAGCTGGCCCAGGCCGCCCGCGAGGTGACCCTGCAGCGCTTCGGTCGCGCCGTACGCCTGTTCGCGCCGCTCTACGTGAGCAACGCCTGCCTGTCGAGCTGCACCTACTGCGGCTTCTCCAAGGGGCTCGACGTCACCCGCCGCACCCTCACGGTCGAGCAGGTCGTGGCCGAGGCGGAAGTCCTGGTGGGGCAAGGGTTCCGGCATCTGCTGCTGGTCTCGGGCGAGCACCGGGTCGAGGTCAGCGCCGACTACCTCGTGGCCTGTGTGCAGGCCCTGCGTCCGCTCGTCCCGTCGCTGAGCATCGAGACCCAGA
>JAYTHS010000583.1:0-2255 GCA_043732345.1 Frankiales bacterium
GTCGGGGGCCACCGCGAGGTAGCCCGCTGCCGCGAGGCGGTCGGCCTGCTGCCGGGTGTCGACCGTCAGCCCGAAGGCCTCGTGCAGGACCACGACAGCCGGCCAGGGCCCGCCCCCGACGGCAGGCACCGCGAGGTGGGCACGTAGCTCAGGCGCGCTCGCGGCACCGGGCACGGAGATCGTGGGCATAGGACCATCCTGACAGAGGGTCAGCCGAGCAGGGAACGGTTGCGGCCCGCCTGCTTGGCCCGGTAGAGGGCGGCGTCGGCGCGCCCAAGGACCTCGGAGGCGACTTCCGGGCCGGCCTCCCCCTGGGAGACGGCCACCCCGATTGTCATGGACGAGCGGACCGACGTCCCGTCGTGCTGCAGCACCCGCGAACCAGCCTTGCGCACCCGCTCGGCGACCGCGAGGGCGTCGGCCCCGCCCCGCACGTCGTGCAGGATGACGACGAACTCGTCACCGCCAAGCCGGCCGGCGTCGTCACCCGGCCGCAGGACGGCCTGCAGGTTTCGGGCGATGTCGACGAGCAGCCCGTCGCCGACGGCGTGGCCGAAAGTGTCGTTGACGGCCTTGAAGGCGTCGACGTCGCAGAACAGGACCGCGACCCGGGTCTGTCCAGCCAGCGCCGCCTCGAGGCGGTGCATCACCGTCGACCGGTTGAGCAGCCCGGTGAGCCCGTCGGTCTGGGCCAGCCGCTCTAGCTCGGTCCGACTGGCGCGCTCCGAGGTGATGTCCTCGACCTGCGCCAGCACCTCGTGCTCCCCGTGCTCGCCGTCCAGCCAGGTCAAGGAGAGCCGGCCCCACACGGTGCTGCCGTCGGAGTGGACGTACCTCTTGTCGACCTTCCAGACGGTGCCACGCCGCTCCCGGACGAGTAGCGAGACCTGCTCCGTCGCCTCGACATCGTCGGGGTGGTTGAAGTCAGCGGCCAGCATGCCGACGAGCTCGGCCTCAGTCCGTCCGAGGAAGGTGCAGTAGGCCCGGTTGACGGTCATCACACGCCGGTCCGGTCCGTAGACCGCCATCCCGACCGGGGCGTTCTCGAAGGTCGCCCGGAAGACCCGCTCGCTGCGCTCGAGCCGGGCGTGCACCCGGGCGTTGTCCAGCGCCAGCGCGGCCTGGACGGCGAACAGCTCCAGCAGCTCGCACCGGTGGGTGTCGGGGCGCATCCCGTCGACGGGGCAGTCCACGGATAGCACGCCCAACAGGTCACCGTCGGCCCCCATCAGCGGGGCGAACAGCGCATCCAGCGGGTGCCACGACCCGGGTGCGGGCGAGACCGCCAGGTCGGGGGTCCACACCGACATGTCGTCCATCAGTTCCGTGGTGGTGTGGTCCACGAATCGCAGCGTGCCCAGGGGCTCGGCGGCATCCAGTAGCGCTGTCCACCCCTGTGCGCTCTGCCGGGTGCCCATCAGCTCCTCGCGGGTCTCGTCCGGCCCGGCCACGCTGACGACCTCCAGCGACCCGTCGACAGCAGCGAGGTTGAGGACCGCGACCTCGAAGCCCAGCAGCTCCACCACGCCCCCTACGACGTGGTCCAGGGTGTCCTGCAGGTCCAGGCTGGCGCCGACCCTGCGGGCGACGTCGACCAGGAACCGGGACACGTCAGGCCCGTCCGGCCGCGAGCGCGACAGAGCTACGACCCGCGCCCTTGCCGGTTCCACGCCTTCAGCATCGGTCTCGAGGGACACTCGGGACAGTCGGGCGGGCAGAACCATCCGGTCGGACCACTCCGACTGGGCAGAAATGGCCATGCTCGCCGGTGACGACGAAGCTCACGCCCGACCGTGGCGCTCCGATGGGGGCCGGCCCACCCGTGGGAGAGGTCACCCCCGTCACGACGTTCGGCAAGAGGTCGTCCCCCGAGCGACTGGCCGTGGTTCCGATTGGGCTGGACAACGACCTCGTCCAGTCGCAGCGGTCGATCCGGGTCGAGGTGCGGGCGGGCCGCCGTCGGGCGTTTGCAGCCGAGGGGTCAGGCCTGGTCGAGGTCGAGCACGACCCGTGAACTGGTGGGACGCGCCTGGCACGACAGGACCCACCCCTGCGCCAGCTCCGACGGCGTCAGCGCCCAGCTCTGCTGTAGGTGCACGGTCCCGCCGCGCAGCATCCCCCGGCAGGTGCCACAGGCCCCACCCGTGCATGAGTACGGCGCGTCGAGGCCGGCACGCAGCGACGCCTCGAGCAGCGACTCGTCGCCGGTCGTCGTGACCGACGTCGTCCGACCGTCCAGCGTGACCTCGAGCGTC
>JAYTHS010000584.1:0-2253 GCA_043732345.1 Frankiales bacterium
CAGTCCGGTGCTTTCCTGTGGGTCGACCCCTCCCGGGGGCTGGGACTCGTCGCCGCGACGGACACCGCCTTCGGACCCTGGGCGGCGCAGGCCTGGCCCCGGACCTCCACCCGTGTGCTCACCAGCGCAGCACTTCTCGACAGACGGAGCTCATGATGCAGGGACAGACCCCGGGCCGGCTCGGCCCGCAGCAGCGGACAGACTCCTGGGCAGCGCTCGACGGCGGCCGGGTCGACGTCCTCGTGGTGGGTGGGGGCGTCACGGGCGCGGGTGTCGCGCTCGATGCCGCCACCCGTGGGTTGTCCGTCGCTCTCGTCGAGGCCCGTGACCTGGCCAGTGGCACGTCTTCTCGCTCCAGCAAGCTCTTCCACGGCGGGCTGCGCTACCTCGAGATGCTCGACTTCGGCCTGGTCCGGGAGGCGCTGCACGAGCGCGACCTCCTGCTGACGAAGATCGCTCCCCACCTCGTCACGCCGGTGCAGTTCCTCTACCCCCTCGTGCACCGCTACTGGGAGCGCCCCTATGTCGGCGCCGGCCTGCTGCTCTACGACGCCCTCGCCGGTCGGTCGCCCATGCCCCGCCACCGGCACCTGTCGCGGACGACGGCCCTCGCGCGCTGCCCGGCCTTGCGCACCGACGCACTCGTGGGAGCCCTGTCGTACTTCGACGCCTCGACCGACGATGCTCGCTTCACGGTCGACGTGGCACGTACGGCGGCTGCCCACGGCGCGATTGTCCGGCCCTCCACGTCGGTCGAGGCCCTGCTCAAGCGAGACGGTCGAGTCACCGGTGCTCGACTGCGCGACGTCGACACCGGCGAGGTCGCCTGCGTGGAGGCGGGGGTGGTCATCGGCTGCACCGGGGTGTGGAGCGACCACCTGCACCGAATGGCCGGCGTGCCCAACCCGTTCAAGGTTCGGGCGTCCAAGGGCGTCCACCTGCTGGTTCCACGTGCGGCGATCCAGAGCGAGACCGGACTCATCCTGCGGACCGAGAAGTCCGTGCTGTTCGTGGTCCCCTGGGGCGAGCACTGGGTCGTCGGGACGACCGACACGCCCTGGGACCTCGAGCTCGAGCACCCGGCAGCGACGAGGGCCGACATCGACTACATCCTCGACCGGCTCAACCGAGTGCTGCAACGCCCGCTCACGGACGACGACGTCGTGGGCGTCTACGCCGGGCTGCGGCCGCTGGTGGTGCCCGGTGACGCGGACGGCAAGGGCACGACGACGCTGTCGCGCGAGCACACGGTCGCGCATCCTGTTCCCGGTCTGGTCTCCGTCGCGGGTGGCAAGTACACGACGTACAGGGTCATGGCGAAGGACGCGGTCGACGAGGCGGTCGAGGACCTCCCGGGCGAGATCCCGGCCTGCGTGACCGAGGAGATCCCGCTGCTCGGCGCTGTCGGCCACGCCGCGGTGCGCAACCGCCTGCCTGTCCTGTCCCGCCGCACCGGCGTGCCCGTGGAGCTTCTGGAGCGGATGCTCGGCCGCTACGGCGACCTGCTCGAGGAGGTCCTGGAGCCGATCGGCGACGACCCGACGCTGGCGCACCCGGTCCCGGGTGCGCCGCAGCACGTGATGGCCGAGCTCGTCTACGGCGTCACGCACGAGGGCGCCCTGCACCTGGACGACCTGCTGGCGCGCCGCACCCGCATCTCCGTCGACACGTCGCACCGCGGGGCCAACTCGGCCCGTCCGGTCGCCGAGGCCGTCGCCGGGGTGCTCGGTTGGACCGACGCCGACCTCGAGCGCGAGGTGGACGCCTACCTCAGGCGGGTCGAGCAGGAACGCGCGTCGCAGACCGAGGGCGCCGATGCTGCCGCACAGACAGCCAGGTCCGTCGCTCCCGACCTGCGGGCCACGACGGCCTGACCTCGACCCGGTACCCCCATCGAAAGGAGCCGTCGACCGGAGCCGTCGACCGGAGTCGGCGGACGGTGCTGACCTACGGCCCCTGGCTGATCGACAGCCCGTGCGCCGGTGGTGTCCGCATCGACCCAGCCTGACGGCCTGCGCCAGGCCAGGACTGGGGGCTTACTCCCACTCGATGGTGCCTGGGGGCTTGCTGGTCACGTCGAGCACGACCCGGTTGACCTCGCGGACCTCGTTGGTGATCCGCGTTGAGATGCGGGCGAGCACGTCGTACGGGACACGCGACCAGTCGGCGGTCATCGCGTCCTCCGACGACACGGGCCGCAGCACGACGGGGTGGCCGTAGGTGCGGCTGTCGCCCTGGACCCCGACGGAGCGG
>JAYTHS010000585.1:0-2241 GCA_043732345.1 Frankiales bacterium
TCGCCGAGCGGCGCGGCCACGACCACCAGCACTGGGCGTCCCTCGAACGAGGCTCGGGTCGTGCGGACGCGCAGCGGTGTCCCGGTCTGGGCGGCGTCCTCGACGGTCACCAGCCCCGGTCGGGGGGGCTCAGCAAGCGGCAGCGCCCGACCTGCGGAGGGGCTGGCCGCCAGGACCGTCCCGTCGTCGTCGGCCAGGACCTGGGCCAGCAGCGGCGAGCCGGCCGGCAGCGGCAGCGTCGTCGGTAGCTGTCCGTCGGCGAGCAGTGCGGTGAGGACGTCGGCTGAGGTCTTTGTCTGGGCGTCGAGGTCCTGGACGCGGCCCGCGGCGAACAGCAGCGCCAGCCCGACCGTCGCTGCGACCAGCGCCAGGGTGACGGCCACCCCGGTGGCCAGGACGACCCGGGTCCGCACGCCCTGCCGGCGCCACCAGCCGCGCGGGCCGCCGCTCACCCGACCCGGTAGCCCCCGCCCCGGACGGTGACCACCGCCTCGCGTCCAAGCTTGCGCCGCAGGTAGCCGACGTAGACCTCGACGACGTTCGCGGAGGTGTCGGGGTCGGCCTCGAAGACCCGCTCGAGCAGCTCGCTCTTGCTGACGGGGCGCCCCCGCCGCCGGACGAGCGCAGCGAGCAGGGCGAACTCGCGGGGCGAGAGCTCCACGGGCACGCCGGCGCGCAGGACGGTCCTCGCAGCCGTGTCGATCGCGAGGTCCCCGACCGTTGTCGTGCTGGCCTGCTGCTCGCGGGCCCGCCGGAGCAGGGCCCGCAGGCGGGCGACGAGCACGACGTAGGAGTAGGGCTTCACCAGGTAGTCGTCGGCGCCGAGGTCGAGGGCGTCACCGAGGTCGTGCTCGCCGTCCTTGGCCGACAGGACCAGCACGGGCAGCTCGGGGTCGGTGCGCCGGAGCCGCTTGAGCACCTCGTAGCCCGACAGGCCGGGGAGCATGATGTCGAGAACCATCGCGTCGTAGTGGTGGGCCGCGACCCGGGCCAGCGCGGCGGCACCGTCGTGGACGACGTCGGCCGTCATTCCCTCGGCCGTGAGCCCCCGGGCCAGCGCGGCGACGGCCCGTACCTCGTCGTCGACCAGCAGCACCCGCACGCCGACCAGTGTGCCGCTCTCAGGTCGCTCTCAGCCCGGCCGTGACGGCGCGCCGCATCCTGTTGCCATGACAACCTCGCCCCGATCCCTTCGCCGCCGGGCCGCCTGGGCGGCACCTGTCCTCACCGCTGCCGTCGTGGGTGGCGTCGCCCTCCTGCCCTCGACCGCCTCGGCCAGCGCCCACCCGGCCCTGCCGAGCCGTACGGCGGCGCAGCTGCTGGCCGACGTGCAGAGCGCACAGGTCAGCGCGTTGTCCGGCACGGTCGTCGAGACCGCGCGCCTGGGCCTGCCGACCCTGCCGGGCGCCGACAGCGCCGCCACGCTCTCGCTGCAGACCCTCGTCACCGGCACCCACACCGCCCGGGTGTGGCTGGACGGCCCCGAGCGCCAGCGGCTGGCGTTGCTCGGCCAGCTCTCGGAGTCCGACGTCGTGCACGACGGCAGCGACCTGTGGACCTACGCCAGCAGCAGCCAGAAGGTCCAGCACACCGTCCTTCCCGCGGACAAGGCCGCCGCCCGCCCGGACCCCTCGACCGACGTCCGCTCGGTGACCCCCGAGGGTGTCGCGCAGCAGGCCCTGAAGGCTGTCGACGCGTCCACCGAGGTCACGGTCGAGCGCACCGCCCGCGTGGCCGGGCGTCCGGTTTACACGCTGATCCTCGCCCCGCGTGACAACCGCTCTACTGTACGCCGCGTCGCCATCGCCATCGACGCCGCCACGAAGGTGCCGCTGCGGGTCCAGGTCTTCGGTGCCGCAACCAGGCCCGCCTTCGAGACCGCCTTCACAGATGTGTCGTTCCGTCGTCCGGCCGCCTCCGTCTTCACCTTCCGCGCTCCCCAGGGCAGCACGGTCACGACCAAGACCCTGGCTCAGGCAGGTCACTCCGGAACGCCCGACAGCCACCGGCCCGCCAGCACGGCCGGGGCTGCGAAAGCCGGACCGTCCACGCTGGGGAAGGGTTGGACGACAGTGGCTGTCCTGCCCGCCGGCAGCGGCGCGTCGGTCCTCACCGGCGGCACCGGCTCCACCGGCGCCCTGCTCGGCCGCCTCACCACGACGCTGCCCAGCGGCGACCGGCTGCTCCAGAGCGCGCTGGTCAACGCCCTGCTGACCAAGGACGGTCGGGTCCTGATCGGTG
>JAYTHS010000586.1:0-7655 GCA_043732345.1 Frankiales bacterium
GATACCGAGGGCCGGGTCGTCACGGTCAACGAGGCCGTCACGACCGTCCTCGGGTGCCCGCAAGACGCGGTGCTCGGTCGCCGTCTCTGGGAGCTGGCCGACGCGGGCGACACCTCGCGGCTGCGGGTGCTGCTCCAGGGGCTGCCCGAGGACGGCCATCCCGTGACGACCGTCTTCCTGCTGCCCAACCCGCTCGACCCAGGTCGCAAGGTCGAGCTCACCGCCTGGCGGTCCGAGCCGCCGGTGGGGGCCCTGGTCCGGCTCCGCGCCGTCGCCAACCCCCGTCCACGGCGTCGAAACGGCCTGCGGGAGGAGCCTGGCGACGGACTGGGGAGCCGTACGTCGTTCCTGAGCTCTCTGAGCCACGAGCTGCGCACCCCCCTCAACGCGGTCCTGGGCTTCGCCCAGCTGCTCGAGCTGGACGACCTCACGGAGTCCCAGTCCGAGGCCGTGCAGCGCATCCTGTCGAGCGGTCGACACATGCTGACTCTGGTCAGCGACACCCTGGACATCACGAGCATCGCGGCCGACCGGCTCCCGCTGTCGCTCGACGTGCACCAGCTGGGGTCGCTGTGTGAGCAGACCCGCGCTCTTCTGGCCGTGCAGGCCGGTGAGGGCAGCCCTCGGCTGAGCATCCTGGTCCCCGAGCCGGTGACCGCCCACGTCGACGCGGGACGGGTCCAGCAGATCCTGCTCAACCTCGTCGGCAACGCCCTCAAGTACTGCGGACCCGACGGTGAGGTCGTTGTGCACGTCGCCGCCGTCGGCGACCGGTGCGTGGTGCGGGTCGTGGACGACGGACCGGGAATCCCGCCCGCGGAGCGGGAACGCGTCTTCCTCCCGTTCGAGAGGCTGGCCAGGGACGGCAACCTCCCGGGCAGCGGCCTCGGGCTCCCCCTGGCCCGCCAGCTCGCGCGGGCCATGGGCGGAGACGTGCAGCTCGATCAGCCCGTGGTCGGGACCGGCTCGTGCTTCGTGGTCACCCTCCCCCTCGCGTCGAGCCCGCACGCATCGCCGACCGGTTGGGCCCTGCGCGAGGACGTCCACGGCGATCTGCTCTACGTCGAGGACAACGACAGCAACGTGCGGCTGGTCGAGCGTCTCGTACAGCGCCGGCCCCACGTGGTCCTGAATGTCGTGGGCAGCCTCGCCGAGGCACGCCGCCGACTGGCCGGCAAGAGGTACGACGCGGTGCTGCTGGACCTGCACCTGCCCGACGGCCGCGGCGAGGAGCTGCTGGAACTGGACGTCGCCACGACTTTCGTCGTCCTGACGGGTGACCGGTCCGGAGCCAGTCACCTGTCCCACGGCCTGGGACGCCGCTACCTGACGCTGGAAAAGCCCCTGGACGTCGAGAAGTTCCTGTCGACGCTGGACAGCGTGCTCACCGTGCCGGTAGCCCGAAGGCCTCCTCGAGGACTGATACCAGGTCCGAGATGACGAAGGGCTTCGTCACGTAGGCGAACGCCCCGAGGTCCAGCAGGTGGCGACGCTGCGTGAGCGTCGCATCGGCGGAGATGACGACGACGGGGATGTCGCGAGTGGCCGGGTCGGCGGTCAGCTCTTGCAGGACTTGTGACCCGTGCATGTCCGGCAGGTTCAGGTCGAGCAGGACCACCGAGGGCTGGTGGCGCCGGACGAGCTCCACACCGATCGACCCCTGGATCGCGGGGACCAGGGTGAGGCCCGGCCACCGCCCGACGATGCGCTCCATCAGGCGCACGTTGCCGGCGTTGTCCTCGATGTAGACGACCGTGACGGGGGCGCTCGTGCGCGGCACAGGCCCCGACGCCGGTGCGGGCTCACCGGCCCCGGGGAGGTCGGCGGGGAGGCGGACGGTGAAGCGGGTCCCCCCCTCCGGACGGTCCGCGTGCGACAGGACCCCGCCCATCGCCGTGACGAGCCCACCGGCCAGGGCCAGCCCGAGCCCGCTCCCGGCGTCGGGGTGGTGGCGCTCGAATGCCGTGAACAGGCCGACACGGGCATCGTCGCTCAGCCCCGGCCCGTGGTCGTCGACGTGGACGTCGACGCCGTCGGGGAACTTCTCGAAGCTCAGCGTCACCGTCCCGCCGTCCCCGCCGTACCGCACCGCGTTGTCGAGCAGGTTGACCAGCACCTGCTGGAGCCGCTGGGGGTCGGCGCGCACGACCAGGCCCCGGACGTCGTCGCGCCGCAGCTCTACGCCGAGCGCCCGGGCCAGGGGTGTGACGGCCACGAGGGCTGCCTCGACGACGTCGCCCACGACGGTGGCCTCCAGGATTACGGGGAGATCTCCACCACCGAGCCGCGCGAGGTCCAGCAGCCGGTCTACCAGCAGCAGCATGTTGCGACCGGCCTTGACCACCTGGTCGGCGCTCTGGCGGTCCTCCGGGTCCATGGCCGTGCTCAGCTGCAGAAGCTCCCCGAACCCAAGGATCGCCGTCAGCGGGGTGCGCAGCTCGTGGCTCATGCGCGACATGAGCTCGTCCTTGAAGCGGCTGGAGTCGCGAGCGAGGTCGCGGGCCTCGGTCACCGCAGCCTCGGCGGTGATGCGGGAGGTGATGTCGACGCCGACCCCGCCGACCATGACCGACGGTCCGGCCTCGACCGGGAACTGCACGGTCATCACCGTGCGGGTACCCGCCTCGGACACGTGCTGCAGCTCGACGACCTCGGGCTCGCCGGTCCGGCGGACCCGTTCCTGGGCGGCGGACATGGCGCGGTCGTCGGCGGCGTCCACCTTCTCGACGGGATCGCGCAGCAGGTCGCGGGCGGCCGCGTCGTTGCTCGCGATCAGCCGCCCCAGGCCGTCCTGCAGGGTGATGGGCAGCGGGGCCTGGCGGATCGCCTCGGCCAGCAGGTCGGGGGCCGGCAGGTGCGCGGTGCTGCCGGCGATCTCGTCCGTCGCGCCGTCGGACTCCGGCAGGCGCACCACGACCCGCCAGGCGTTGCCTGCCAGCAGCGTCCGCCAGGCGTCCTCGTCGACCGCGTCGCTCGGCAGGGCCCGCCGGGCCGCGAGGTTCAGGGCCTGCAGCCGGCCGTCCGCCCGGAGCCGGGCGACCGGCAGCGGGACGTCCTCCCAGACCCACGGCGAGGTCACCGGAGGGCCAACCGGTCCAGGCGGCTCACGACGGTCACAACCGACCCGAGTCGAGAACGGTGAGGAAGGCGTCCGCCACGTCAGGGTCGAAGTGCGACCCCCGCGTCGCCGCGATCTCGGCCCGGGCCCGCTCGACGGGCCACGCCGGCTTGTAGGGGCGGGCGTGCGTGAGGGCGTCCCAGACGTCGGCAACCGCCACGATCCTGCCGGCGAGCGGGATCGACGTGCCAGCCAGGCCGAGGTAGCCGCTGCCGTCCCACCGCTCGTGGTGCGTGCGGGCGATCTGCTCGGCGAGGACCATCAGCTCCGAGTGCCCTCCCTGCAGGATCTGACCGCCGATGCTGGTGTGCAGCTTGACGACGTCGAACTCCGCGGGCGTGAGCCGGGCGGGCTTGAGCAGGACGGCGTCCGGAACGCCGATCTTGCCCAGGTCGTGTAACGGCGCGACCTGGCGCAGCTGCTCCACCCAGTCCGGTGGCCGGCCCAGCTCGGTCGCGACGGCCGCGGCGTACGTGCCGACCCGAAGGGTGTGCTCGTGGGTGCTGTCGTCGCGGAACTCGGCAGCCAGGGACAGCCGGGTGAGGATCTCGTCCCGGGCGACGAGCAGCTCCTGGGTCCGGGCCCTCACCCGGTGCTCCAGCTCGGCGTTGGCCTGCTGCAGCTGTCGGCGCAGGACGCTCACCCGCAAGGTGTTCCGGACCCTGAGCAGCACCTCGTCGGTCTCGAACGGCTTGGTGAGGAAGTCGGCGACGCCCAGCTCCAGGGCGCTCCTGCGCAAGCCGCTGTCACGGTCCGCGGTGAGGCAGATCACGGCGAGGTCGACCCCGCGGGCGGCAAGGACCCGCAGGACCTCCAGGCCCGGCAGGGGCATGCGCATGTCCAGCAGGAGCAGCGCGGGTGGGCGGTCGGTGAGGTCCTCCACGCACACCTCTGCGTCGGTGTGGACCGCGACGTGGCGGTAGCCGTCCTCGGCGAGCATCCGCGACAGCAGCCGGGCCCCCCGCGGGTCGTCATCGAGAACGACCACCTGCGACGAGCGCACGTCGTCGACGGGCAGCGTCGTCCGCACCTCCCGTGCGTGGTGCGACAGCACAAGCCCCCCTCCCTAAGCGGCGACGCTACCGCGCGTGACGGTCCGGCAGGCGGGCCTGAGAGTCGTGTCATGCGGGCACTCGGGTCAGGTTCGGGGCGAAGTGGACGGACCGGGACAGCGGTCGGGCGGCAGGACGAGCCGGACCGTGACCAGGTGACCCGGCAGCAGCGTGGGCAGTGTCAGGCCGAGCTCCCGGCGGGTCCGCACCGTCGCCGTACGACCGGCGTCCCCGCGGGTGACCGGGGGCGAGTACCTGCAGGTGGGGCCCACCTAGGTGCGTCACGAGGTCCCCGGCCCGCAGGATGCCGCTGACGAGGTCGCCGAGCTGCTCGAGCCGGTGGTCCTGCACCGGGCAGCGCCGCGGGTCCTGCAGGCTCAGGACGACCAGCGCCACCTCACCGGCCGCACCGAGGGCTGCGAGCGGCGCCGATGGACCCCAGCGCTCCCCCGTGGCCGAGGGTGACCCATCCCTGTCCGGGGGGGACGAGGAGGTATGGCGGCGCTGGCGTCCCATGCCTACCCCCTGTCGTCGTTCGAGGGCATCGGCCCGGACCCTAGGATCGGTCCGGGCCGGCGACGGCGACAGGACCGATCGCCGACGGACCGGTCCGGACTAGTCGGACCGGTCGTGGGGCCGAACAGACCGGGGCAGGCACACGGTCACGGTCAGCCCACCCCCGGGGGTCTCGTCCAGCGACACCGCACCGCCGTGCGCGTCGACCAGCCCGGCGACGAGGTAGAGCCCGATGCCTAGGCCACCGACCTCCCGGGTGGAGCTGCCGTCCCCCTGGACGAAGGACTCCAGCAGCTCGGTCTGCTCGCGGTCGGCGGGCAGGCCCGGCCCGTGGTCGGTCAGGACCAAGCGCACGACGGCCGGGTCGTCGTCGAGGACCGCCAGGGACACCGGGCTGTCGGCCCCGAAGCGCAGTGCGTTGTCGACCAGCTGCATCAGCACGACCCGCAGTCCCTGCTCGCCGAGGGGCACGAGCACCTCCCCGGGCCGGGCGTCCAGCGAGACGCGCCCATCGTGCTCGGCGACGAGCGAGCGGGCGACGGCGACAGCGTCGCAGCAGGGGCTCGGGACGACCGCCGCGCCCCGGGACCCAGAGATGGCGCTCGCCGCCAGCAGGGCCTCGATGACCGACAGCAGCCGGTTCGCCTGCTCGGTGATGACGGCGGCACAGCTGCGCACCTGCTCGGGCTCGACGTCGGGCCGGCGGACGAGGTACTTCGCCCAGCCGAGGATCGGCGTGAGCGGCGTGCGCAGCTCGTGGCTGCAGTTGGCGAGCATCTCCTCGCGCACCCGCACGATGCGCTGCAGCTCGGTGAGGGTCGCCTGCAGCTCGGCGGTGCGCTGCTCGACGACGGTCGTGAGCTCGTCCTGGTGCCGGGACGCCTGGCGCTCGAGATCCCTGCGCCGCAGAGCGTTCAGGGCACTGATCTGCAGCTCGCTGGTGCGGTAGGGCTTGACGACGTAGCCGTGCGCTCCCAGGGCGACCGCCTTGCGGAAGACGACGGGGTCGTCGACGGCCGACACCATGACGACCGCGGGGCCGTGCTCGTTGACCGCCCGCTCGACCAGCTCCAGGCCGCTCTCTCCCGACCCGAGCCCGAAGTCGAGCAGCACGAGGTCAAACGGGTGTCCTGCCGCCAGCCGGTCGAACGCCGGTGCGTCCGGTGCTCTCAGGACCTCCTCGAGGCCCAGGTCGGTCAGGATGCGCTGGGCGAGCCGGGCGCTGGCGTCGTCGTCGTCGACGACGACCGCACGGGTCACCCCCCACCTGCGCGGGTCGCGGGCAGGTGCACCGTCACGCAGGTCCCCCGACCCGGGGTGCTCGCCAGCTCGAGGTGACCACCCGCGCGCTCGACGGCCGTCGCGACCCCGGGCAGGCCGAGTCCGAGGCGGCCCTGGTCCTTGCGGGTGCTGAAGAACGGCGTGAAGGCCCGCGCCAGCACGGCGGCGTCCATGCCGTGGCCGTCGTCTTCGACCTGCACCCCGAGCCATGTGCGGTCCGGCGCCACCACCGACCGGACGGAGAGGCGGACCACGCCGGCACCGGGGAGTGCATCTCGGGCGTTGTCGACCAGGTCGGTGACCACCTGCCGGAAGGTCTCCGGATCCATGTCCACCTCCCACCCGGACGAGGCGGGGTGGGCCTCGAGCTCGAGGTGCACCATCGGTCCGAGCTGCTGCTCGAGGTCGGAGACGAGCTGCAGCAGCTGTCGGTGCGGTTCGGTGAGCTCCTCCGGCGGACCGTCGCTGCCGACGAACAGCCGCAGCCGGCCGAGCAGGTCGATTGCAGCCTGCGTTGTCTGCACCACCTCAACGATGTCGGCGGCGACCTGTCCGCCAGACAGCTGCTCCTGCACGAACAGGGCGTAGTTGCGGGCGACCCCCAGCAGGTTGCCGAGGTCGTGGGCCACCCCCGACACAAGCTGGCGGTAGCGCTCGACAGCCACCCCGCCGGCTGGCCCCGGGCCGGTGCCGCCCTGCTGGCTCGCGACTCCCGACGGGACGGTCCCCAGCGAAGGAATCCGTGCGCAGTCCGTCTCTGCCTTCATGCGCGGGACGATAGCGTTGGGTCGGCGAGCAGGGCCGCTCGCCGACCCAAGAAGACCTGACCCGTGGAGCTTCGGACCCCCGGCCCCCGACCCGGAGAGCTGTTCGAGCGTGAACCTGCTGATCGTGGACGACCAGGCCGTGGTGGCCGCCGGGCTCGCCCGGCTGCTGGAGGGTGCCGGTCACAGCGTGCAGTGGTGCACGGACCTGGCCGGGGCACGGCAGGCCCTGTCCGGTCCGCCGGTGGTCGACCTGCTGCTGCTCGACGTACACCTGGGTCCGGAGGACGGGTTGGGCTTCGCCCGCGAGGTCAGGACCCGATCGCGGCCCCCCGCGTCCTGCTGCTGACCGGCGACCTCGACCCCTCCCTGGTCCCGGCCGCCCTGACCACCGGGGCGGCCGGCATCGTGCGCAAGACCGCCACCCCCGATGAGCTTGTGCGGGCCGTGGAGACTGCTAGCGCCGGTGGGACCCTTCTGAGCTCCGACGAACGGCGGCTCGTCCTGACGGCCCCGAAGGCGGCAGAAGGCCTGTCCCCGCGGGAGTTCGAGGTGCTGACCCTGATGGATGCAGGCCTGAGCACCGCCGCCATGGCGGAGCGGCTGTTCGTCAGCCAGCACACAGTTCGGGGCCACGTCCAGAACCCGCTGCGCAAGCTCGGTGCGGACTCCCGGCTGTCTGCCCTCGCCGAGGCCCGTCGCCGGTCGCTGCTGTCCCGCGAGCCGTGATCGCGCCCTGATGACTACCTGGGCCGTCCAGGTCCTGCAGGGTCCGCAGGCCCGTTCGGCCCTGCCGTGGCACGAGGCCCTCCCCCTGGGCCCGCCGCGCCGCCACCGTCGCGGGTGACCCGTTGGTGAGGCCTTCTCGCACGCCGGTCTCGCCCCGCTGGGTCAGGAACGCTCCGAAGGCGTTCAGGTGCGTCA
>JAYTHS010000587.1:0-2236 GCA_043732345.1 Frankiales bacterium
GCCGCGAGCCGGGAGGCCTGACCCGCCAGCGCGGGCATCGCGAACTGCGCGGCGTCGGACAGCAGCGTCGCCGGGAGCGCCCCGTGCTGCTCCTTCGCCGCCCGCATCGCAGCGGTGCAGGCGTGCAGCCGCTCCAGCGGGTCAGCGACGTGGGTGGGGATCGGCGCGATCATCGTGGAGACCCTGTTGCCGGCGGTCCCCTTCTCGGCCTCGGTACGCACCGACACCGGGACCGCCGCGACCAACGGCGCCTCCGGGAGGGCGTCGTGATCGATCAGCCAGCGGCGCAGGGCTCCTGCCGACAGGGCCATCACCACGTCGTTCACGGTCCCGCCGGCGGCGTTCTTGACGGCCTTGACGTCACTGAGGGGGAGGCTGCAGAACGCCCACCGGCGGTGCGGCGAGATGGCCTTGTTGAAGGGGGTGGCCGGGGCCCGCAGGCCCCCGCCCTGTAGGACGACGCCCTTGTCCCGCCCCAGCAGCCGGTCGACCACGGGCAGCCGCGGCCGCGCCGGGCTGGTCGCGAGGCCGGGCAGGCTGCGGGCGAGGACATACCCCATTCGGGCCGCCCGGACAGGGTGCCCCGTCAGGCTCACGGCGCTGCGGGCCAGCATCGACAGGTTGCCGGGCTGGCGCTCACCCCGCCACGGACCGGGCGACTCGACGTCCCGGCCCTGGGGGTCGAGGTCGATGACGGCGCTGAGGATGTCGTTGCCGCTCACCCCGTCGATCGCGGCGTGGTGGACCTTGGTGTAGATCGCCTTGCGGTTCCCGGCGAGGCCGTGGATCAGGTAGAGCTCCCACAGGGGGCGGTTGCGGTCCAGCGGCCGGGCGTGCAACCGCGCGGCCTGCTCGGCGAGCTGCCGGTCGTCGCCGGGCGCCGGGAGGGCGAGCTCGCGGACGTGGTATTCGATGTCGAAGTCGCCGTCCTCGATCCAGTAGGGCTGATCCAGGCCCAGGGGGACCTGCACCAGCCGCCGCCGGAACGGCGGGATCAGGTGCAGACGGTCACTGACCAGGTGCGTGAGCTTGTCCAGGGTGACCGGGTCCGGGGAGGTGCTCGGGTCCAGGACGCAGATGCTCCCGACGTGGCCGAAGACAGCGTGCGTCTCCATGGCGAGGAACGACGCGTCGAGACCGGTCAGCTGCTGCACGTGGGTGCCTCCTGGGGTGGGAGCACACGTTCTCACGTTCAGGGTGGCGGGGGTCAGGCGCGGGGTGTCCCACAGGAAGTCCCCGAGGAACGCGGCTCGGTCGCGTGGGTTCTGCGTGCACGCGCCGGACCAGGCGCGCGTTCTTGTGGGACGAATCGCGCGGGTGGCTCGCGTTCGTCGGCATCCCGTCACGGCTCAGCGCAGGAGCGTGCGGGGCGGTACGTCGTAGCTGCGGCCCGCCGGGGTGCACCAGCGCAGACCACCTGAAGGAAGGCGAGTCAGCGTGAAGTGGTGGTGCTTGGCCCGGTGGTGGTGCGGGCACTCGCTCGCGAGGTTCATCGCGGTGGTCCTGCCTCGCGGTCGCCGAGGTCAAGGAGCTGGCCGGTCTCGTCGACGACGAGGCGCCGCATCCCGGCGTGGGCGAGCAGGTCCCGGGCGACCGACGGCAGGACCTTGCCCAGGCCGGGCAGCTCGGCGAGCTCGGTACTGGTGCCGAGCAGGCTCTGCAGGGACACGACGACCTGTGCCTCCCACTGCCCGGGCTGCAGTCCCCCGAAGACCATCTGGTGCAGGGCGTCGAAGCGCCGCTGCGCAGCGGTCCGGTCATCGTCCGGGTGCCGCGGCCAGGTCAGGCTGTCCAGGGACGCGACCATCTCGGCGATCCGCTCGACCGGTCCGTGCGCCATCAGGGCCGCGCCGCTGTCTTCGGTCGGGAAGTTGGTGACGTCGCGGTCGGCCCGCGTCTTGGTGCGCCGGCGCGAGGCGACCTCGAGGTCCAGGGTGAGGCAGGCGGCGTCGACGAGCTGCGCCAGCTGATGCGGCGTTCTGCTCGCCGCCTTCGGCAGGACAAGGTCGAGGACGGCCTGCACGTCGGCAGGGTCGGACAGCGCGATGCAGGCAAGCTGGGAGCTGATGGCGCGGGCGTGCTGCACCGACAGGTTCCCGTCGCACATGAGTGCCCACAGGGCAGGGACCGACTGCACCAGCTCCACCTCGTCGACGAGGTTGCGGGCCTGGCCGGGCAAGAGCCTGAGCGCGAGAGCGACCTCGTCGGCGACGGTACCTCGGGTAGGCCGGCTCGA
>JAYTHS010000588.1:0-2233 GCA_043732345.1 Frankiales bacterium
GATGAGCGCCATGTCCTGGGACCGCCCTCGGGCTAGTCTGCTGAGGTGGCGTACCTCGACCATGCGGCGTCGACGCCGATGCTCCCTGAGGCCGTCGCCGCCGTGACCGGGGCGATGGCCTTCCCTGGCAACGCCTCCTCCTTGCACGCCGCCGGCCGCCGGGCCCGCCGCAGCGTCGAGGAGGCCCGCGAGACCATCGCCGGGGCGCTCGGGGCCCGCCCCTCGGAGCTGCTGTTCACCGGTGGAGGGACCGAGAGCGACAACCTCGCCGTCAAGGGCATCTTCTGGGCCCGTCGCGCCCTCGACCCCCGCCGCCGAAGGATCCTCGCGTCCGCCGTCGAGCACCACGCGGTCCTCGACGCCGTCGAGTGGCTGGTCGCCCACGAAGGGGCCAGCGTCACATGGCTCGACGTCGACGCGGTCGGGCGGGTCCAGCCCGACGTGCTCGACGCAGCCCTCGACGACGACGTCGCCCTCGTGACCGTCATGTGGGCCAACAACGAGGTCGGCACGGTCCAGCCCGTCCGGGCTCTTGCCGAGGTCGCCCACGCGCACGGGGTCCCCCTGCATACCGACGCCGTCCAGGCGGTCGGGATGCTGCCCGTGGACTTCGCTGCCAGCGGCGTCGACGCCATGACCATCACGGGCCACAAGTACGGCGGGCCCTTCGGCGCCGGGGCGCTGCTGCTCGGCCGGGACGTCGCCTGCACCCCCCTGCTGCACGGCGGTGGCCAGGAGCGCGACGTCCGGTCCGGCACCTTTGACACCCCCGCGCTGGCAGGCCTGGCCGCGGCCACCCGGCTCGCGGTCGAGCGCCAGCCAGAGCAGGCGGTCCGCCTCACCGGGCTGCGCGACGACCTCGTGCGCCGGGTGCTCGACGCCGTACCCGATGCCGTCCTCAACGGTGACCCGGTGGACCGGCTGCCCGGCAACGCCCACTTCTCCTTCCCGGGGTGCGAGGGCGACAGCCTGCTGCTGCTGCTCGACGCCCGGGGCGTCGAGGTGTCGACCGGGAGCGCCTGCTCGGCGGGGGTCGCCCGGCCCTCGCACGTCCTGGTCGCCATGGGAGCCGACGAGGACCTGGCCCGCAGCTCGCTGCGCTTCTCTCTGGGGCACAACAGCTCTGCGGCCGACGTGGACGCCCTGCTCGACGCCCTGCCTGCTGTCGTCGAGCGGGCCCGGCGCGTGCTCAGCAGGTGAGGCTGCTCGCTGCGCTCTCGGGTGGGGTCGACTCGGCGGTCGCGGCCGCCCTTGCCGTCGAGGCCGGCCACGACGTCACCGCCGTGCACCTCGCTCTGTCGGAGGCCCCCGGCGCCCTGCGCACCGGCGCGCGCGGCTGCTGCTCCCGCGAGGACGCCCGCGACGCCGCCCGGGTGGCCGACGTCCTGGACATCCCGTTCTACGTGTGGGATCTCGCGGAGCGGTTCCGGGCGGATGTCATCGAGGACTTCCTGTCGGAGTACGCCGCCGGCCGCACCCCGAACCCGTGCCTGCGGTGCAACGAGAAGGTCAAGTTCACCGCCGTCCTCGACCGGGCCCTCGCGCTCGGTTTCGACGCCGTCGTCACGGGTCACCACGCGCGCCTGGCCGACGGGGCCCTGCGCCGGTCGGCCGACGCCGACAAGGACCAGTCCTATGTCCTGTCCGTCCTGACCCCTACGCAGCTCGCCGCGACGGTCCTGCCGCTGGGCGAGCTGACCAAGAC
Source organism: Frankiales bacterium (assembly GCA_043732345.1). Classification (GTDB taxonomy): domain Bacteria; phylum Actinomycetota; class Actinomycetes; order Mycobacteriales; family SCTD01; genus RYN-111. The sequence goes on from JAYTHS010000588.1 coordinate 1,706, forward strand.
CGAGGTCCGGGCGCAGGCCCGCGCACGGGGGCTCGCGGTGGCCGACAAGGCTGACAGCACGGACATCTGCTTCATCGCCGACGGCGACACCGCGGGGTTCCTGCGCGAGCACCTCGGCCCGCAGCCGGGCCCGGTCGTCGACGCGCTCACCGGCGCGGTCGTCGGTCACCACGAGGGTGCCTACGCCTTCACCGTCGGCCAGCGCAAGGGCCTGTCCCTGAGCGTCCCCGCGCCGGACGGGCGGCCGCGCTACGTCCTGTCGGTCGAGCCGGTCAGCCGCACCGTCACCGTGGGCCCGGCCGCAGCCCTGGACACCACGCTGCTGGTCACCGGCCCGCCGGTCTGGTCGTGCCCGCGGCCCCTCCCGCTGTCCTGCTCGGTCCAGCTTCGTGCGCACGGCGCCGTCCACGCCTGCCACGTGACGGCCCACGACCAGGGGTGGGAGCTGCGGCTGGACACGCCCGCCCGGGGCGTCGCGCCGGGGCAGACGGCCGCGCTGTACGACGGCGATCTCGTCCTGGGTTCAGC
>JAYTHS010000589.1:0-2231 GCA_043732345.1 Frankiales bacterium
CTGGATCTGGCACCAGACACGCGGGTGGGTCGGTGTCGGATCCAGCGCGCGGCGCTCCACCAGCCTCAGGGTCGCGTCCAGCCGGGTCCGACGGGAGCCAGAGCCGTCACACGTACGACGGGCTCGCCGGCCTCGTCGGAGGCCGAGAGGTCGACCCTGGCGTGCAGCGCCCAGTCGCGGTCACCCTCGGGGTCGTCGAGCACCTGCAGCACCTCCCAGTGCTCGGGGTGCTCGGTGACCTGCAGGAAATGCGGTCCACGGGCATCCGGCCCGGTCTGGACGACCGCGTGATCGGCCAGGTAGGCCGTGCGGCCGGCATCCCAGTCGACCTCGGGATCGAGCTCGCGCAGCAGGTCGGTCCGACCGAGCGCGAGGGCAGCGACCCTGCGCCACAGGGCGTTGCGGACACCCACCCGGAAGGCCCGGGTGTTGCGGGTGATCACCGGGACCGGCTCGGGAGCCACTCCCCCGGCACCGGTCGTCAGGGCGGCCCACTCGTCCAGCAGGGACGAGTCGACCTGCCGGACCAGCTCGCCGAGGTAGGCCGTCAGGTCCTCGAGCTCGTCGTTGCGAAAGGCGTCCGGCACGCTGCGGTGGAGCGCCTTGTAGGCGTCGGCGAGCGCCCGCAGGACAAGCCCCTCCGACCGCCCGAGGCCGTAGAAGCTGACGTACTCGTTGTAGGTCATGCCGCGCTCGTAGAGGTCGCGGGCGACGGCCTTGGGGCGCAGCTCGTGGTCGACGACCCAGGTGTTGCCACGCAGGTAGAGCTCGTAGGCGGCCTCGAGCAGCTCCTTGAGCGGCTGCGGGTAGGTGACGTCCTCCAGCAGCTCCATGCGCTCGTCGTACTCGATGCCGTCGGCCTTCATCTGCTGGACGGCCTCGCCGCGCGCCTTCTTGCGCTGGGCGCTCAGTACCTGTCGCGGGTCGTCGAGAGTGGCTTCCAGCACGGACAAGACGTCCAGGACGTACGACGGGTCGTCGGGATCGAGCAGCTCGAAGGTGGCCAGCGCGAAGGTCGACAGCGGCTGGTCCAGAGCGAAGTCGGCCTGCAGCTCGACGGTCAGCCGCACCGTCCTCCCGTCAGCGTCCGGGGTCGAGAGGCGCTCCAGCACCCCGCCTGCCAGCAGGGTGCGGTAGGTCGAGATGGCCTTGCGAACCAGGGCCCGCTGGCGGGCCCGGGGCTCGTCGTTGTCCAGCAGCAGCCGGCGCATGTGGACGAAGAAGTCGCCGGGCCGCGAGGCGACGTTGAGCAGCATCGCGGCGCTCACCCGAAAGCTCGACGTGAGAGTCTCCGGAGTGGCGCCGACCAGCCGGTCGAAGGTCTTGGCGTCCCAGCTCACGAAGCCCTCGGGGGGCGTCTTGCGCCGCACACTGCGCCGCTTCTTGGGGTCGTCACCGACCTTGGCCAGCGCCTTCTCGTTCTCGATGACGTGGTCCGGCGCCTGCACGACGACCGTCCCACTGGTGTCGAAGCCCGCCCTTCCCGCCCGGCCGGCGATCTGGTGGAACTCGCGCGCCTTGAGGTGCCGGACCCGCGTCCCGTCGTACTTGCTCAGGGAGGTGAACACGACGGTGCGGATCGGGACGTTGATCCCGACGCCGAGGGTGTCGGTGCCGCAGACGACCTTGAGCAGGCCGGCCTGGGCCAGCTGCTCGACGAGGCGGCGGTACTTCGGCAGCATCCCGGCGTGGTGGACGCCGATGCCGTGGCGCACCAGCCGTGACAGCGTCTGGCCGAACTTCGTGGTGAAGCGGAAGTCGCCGATCAGCTCGGCGATCCGGTCCTTCTCCTCGCGGGTGCACACGTTGGTGCTCATGAGGGCCTGGGCCCGCTCGACGGCGGACTCCTGCGTGGAGTGCACGACGTAGACGGGGGCCTGGTGGGTCGCGAGCAGCTCGTGGAGCGTGTCGAGCAGCGGCTCGAGGCTCCACACGAAGCGCAGCGGGACGGGCCGCTCGGCGTGCGCGACCACGGCCACCTCTCGCGCCGTACGTCGCTGCAGGTCCTTCGCCAGCCGGGTGGTGTCGCCGAGGGTCGCCGACATCAGCAAGAACCGCGTGGAGGTCATCTCCAGCAGCGGGACCTGCCAGGCCCAGCCGCGGTCGGGATCGGCGTAGAAGTGGAACTCGTCTATGACGACGAGCCCGACGCCGGTCGCGTCGCCACCGCGCAAGGCTCTGTTGGCCAGCACTTCTGCAGTGCAGCAGATGATCGGGGCGCCGGCGTTGAC
>JAYTHS010000590.1:0-2221 GCA_043732345.1 Frankiales bacterium
CCGGATCCTCGCGCTGCGCTGGCTGGCCGAGCACCGGCCTGCCGGGGCGCACAACCTGCGCTTCGACGTCGTCTCGATCGTGCGCCGGCCTGGGGCCGCTCAACTCCGGGTACCCCTGGCCGCAGCGCCGGGTCACCCTGGGGCTGTACCCGGCTGCCCTCCCCAAGCGGGAATCGGAGTTCGACCTAGCCCTCGCCGCCGGCCTGCTCGCGGCCGACGGGGCTGCCGGACGTCCAGTGCACAGGCGTGCCGACGCTGACCGTGCTGGTCGCTGCTGCGCGGCGAGCCCTACCTGGCACCGTCCGTGCCGGAGCCCGAGCCCGAGCCCGCGTGGCGCAAGGACCTGCTCGAGGTTGCGGCCGCCGGCGGCCACAACCTGCTGATGACCGGCTCGCCCGGGTGCGGCAAGTCGCTGCTGGCCGAGCGGATGCCCGGGATCCTGCCGCCGCTGTCGCTGGCGGAGGCACTGGAGGTCAAGGCCATCCACTCCGTGGCCGGTCAGCTGCCCGCCTCGTGCCCGCTGGTGTCGCGACCGCCGTTCCAGGCCCCCCACCACGGGACCACCGCCGCCTCGATCGTCGGTGGGGGCAGTGGGATCGCCAAGCCCGGGGTGGCATCGCTCGCCCACCGCGGGTCCTGTTCCTGGACGAGGCCCCCGAGTTCGCGCGGGGCGTGCTGGACGCCTTGCGCCAGCCGATGGAGAGCGGAGAGATCGCAATCCGGCGGGTGGGCGGCACCGCGACCTACCCCGCGCGCTTCGCTCTCCTGCTCGCCGCCAACCCCTGCCCGTGCGCCAAGCCCGAGCGCTCGTGCCGGCCCGAGCGGCGGCGCAGCTACCTCGCCCGGCTGTCTGGTCCGCTGCTGGACCGGCTCGACCTGCACGTGTCGCTCCCGCCCATCACCCGGGCCGACGTGATGGCCGAGCGTGGCACCGGTGAGGACTCGGCGGCCATCGCCACCCCGGGTCGCGACCGCCGGGGAGCGCGCCGGGATCCGGCTGACCGGGACCCCCTGGCGCACCAACAGTGACGTCCCCCCCAACCGTGCAGCTCGTCCGGTGGCCGATCCCCCGAACCCTGCTGACAGGTGTGGGCAAGGCACTGGACGCAGGCCTGCTGACCGCGCGGGGATTCGGACGAGTGCAGCGGCTCGCCTGGACCGTCGCGAACCTCAACGACCATGCCCGACCGACCAAGGAGGACGTTGACCTCGCACTGAGCCTGCGGATCGGCGACCAGCACACCCGTGAGGTCGCGGCGTGACCAGCGGCCTGACCGGCGACGTGGCCGGCGGCGTGGCCACCGGTGTGTCGGCGGTGCCCGACGACGAACGGCTGGCCCGCGTCGCGCTATCCCGCGTGGTCGAGCCGGGGTCGCACGTGGTCCGCGAGGCCCTGCGGACCTGGTCGGCGCGGGAGGCCTGGGACCGGCTCCGCTCCGGGCATGGCCTCCCCGGCCACACCGCCGGGACCCTCGGGGGGATCCAGGGCCGGGTGCAGGGCCACGACCCGACCCGCGACCTCGAGCGCGCCCTCGATGGAGGTGGGCGGGTCCTGTGCCCCGGCTATGACGAGTGGCCGCAGGGACTCGACTGGAGCCCCGACACGATGGCCGCGGCGACCGTCGCCGACCTCGCCGCGCCGTGGGCGCCGTTCGTCCGCGGGCCGCACCACTTGGGCGCCGCGGTGACCTGCTCGGTGTCCCTGGTGGGCGCCCGGGCCGCAACGGCGTACGGCACCCACGTGGCGGGTGAGCTGGGGCACGGGCTCGACGAGGCCGGGCTGGCCGTCGTGAGCGGCGGGGTCTTACGGCATCGACGGCGCTGCACACCGAGGGGCCCTGGCGGCGCAGGCCGCGCCGACCGTCGCCGTTCTCGCCTGCGGGCCGGACGTCGCCCACCCGCGGGGCCACGACCGGCTGCTGGCCCAGGTCGCCGACGAGGGTCTGCTCGTCAGCGAGCTCCCGCCAGGCTCGGCACCGACCCGGGTGCGCTTCCTCGTGCGCAACCGGTTGATCGCGGCCCTGTCGCAGGGGACCGTGGTGGTCGAGGCTGCGCTGCGCAGCGGCTCGCTGTCGTCGGCGGCCCGGGCCGCCGACGAGCTGCTCCGGCACGTGATGGCGGTTCCGGGGCCCGTCACCTCGGCCCAGTCCGCTGGCTGCCACCGGCTGCAGCGGTCTGGGGCCGCCACGTGCGTGACCAGCGTCGCCGAGGTCCTGGAGCA
>JAYTHS010000591.1:0-7602 GCA_043732345.1 Frankiales bacterium
TCGGTCGAGACGTACAGCGCGTCGAAGCTGGTGCCGCCCTGGGCCAGCGACTCGGCGAGCACCTCACGCGCGTGGGCCAGCAGCTCGCGGGCCTTCGGCCGGGTCACCGCCTCCGTCGCACGTCCCCCGTGCAGCCCGGCGCGCCACAGCACCTCGTCGGCGTAGATGTTGCCGATGCCGCTGACCAGCGTCTGGTCCAGCAGGGCCCGCTTGATGCCCGTGGTCTTGGCCCGCAGGCGTCCTACGAACAGCTCGTCGTCGAACTCGGGGTCCAGCGGGTCGCGGGCGATGTGCCGGATCGTCGAGGGCAGCTCAGCTCCCCCAGTCACCACCTGCAGCCCGCCGAAGGTGCGCTGGTCGATGAAGCGCAGCTCCCGGCCACCGTCGGCGAAGCCCAGCCGGATCCGCAGGTGCGTCTCGGCCGACTTGTCGGGCGGTACGACGAGCAGCTGCCCGCTCATCCCGAGGTGCCCCGTGACCGCGTCACCCGAGTCCAGCGGCAGCCACAGGTACTTGCCGCGGCGGCGGGCCGCCTCGACCCGGCGGCCCACGAGCAGGTCGGCGAAGTCCTGCGCCCCGGCCTCGTGGCGCCGGACCGCGCGCGGATGGTGCACGTCGACGGCAGCGATCCTCCGGCCGACGACTCCGCGCTCGAGGCCCAACCGGACGACCTCGACCTCGGGCAGCTCCGGCACTAGCGCGCGGTCTCGCCGAGCGTCCGGACGGCCTGCTGGGCGGCGTGCTGCTCGGCCTGCTTCTTGCTGCGCCCCGCACCCCTGCCGTGGACCTGCCCGGCGACCAGCGCGGTCGCGACGAAGCTCTTCAGGTGGTCTGGTCCGCTGCCGAGCACGGCGTACTCCGGCGCCCCCAGGCCCAGCGCAGCCGACAGCTCCTGCAGCGAGGTCTTCCAGTCCTGGCCGACCGCGTCCCCGGCGGCGGCCTCCACCAGCGGATCGAACAACGTTCGCACGAGCCGGGTCGCTCCCTCGAGCCCGCGCTCGACGAACACCGCGCCGATCACGGCCTCCATCGTGTCGGCCAGGATGCTGGACTTCTCGCGGCCCCCGGTGACCTCCTCGCCCCGCCCCAAGCGGAGCCACGAGCCCAGCCCGATGGTGGTCGCGACCTGCGCGAGCGCGCGGGTGCTCACCACGCTGGCCCGCAGCTTGGCGAGCTGGCCCTCGGTCAGCTCGGGCTCACGGGTGTAGATCGCCTCAGTGATGACCATCCCGAGGACGGCGTCGCCGAGGAACTCCAGCCGCTCGTTGGTCGGCAGGCCGCCATGCTCGTAGGCGTAGGACCGGTGGGTCAGCGCCCGCTCCAGCAGGTCGGGGTCCAGCGCCGTGCCAAGGACGCCCTCCAGCCGGGTGTACTGCGCCGTCACAGCCTGGCGACCGCGTAGTCGACGGCCTCGCCGACGGTGACCAGCGCGTCCAGGTCGTCGTCCTCGATGTGGAAGCCGGGACGCGCCTGCGGAGCCAGCCGCTCCTCGACGATCTCGACGATCTCGACCAGCGCCAGGGAGTCGGCCCCGAGGTCGAGCCGGAAGCTCGTCTCGCGGGTGACCGTCTCGGGTTCGAGCTCCAGCACGGTGGCGACGGCCTCCTGCACCACGGCCAGGACCTCGTCGCTGCTCAGGCTCATGCGAGCTCCTCGACCGTCTCGCGCTTGGCGGCGAGCGCTGCCAGAGCGTCCTTCAAGGCTGGTACGACGCCCTCGCGGGCGGTCTGCGCGGCGACCCGGACGCACGAGGCGACGGCCCGCGGGGTGGACGAGCCGTGCCCCACGACGACGACGCCGTCGACGCCTAACAGGACCCCGCCCCCGAGATCCTCGGGGAGCAGGGCTGCGGCGACCTCGGTGAGCACGGGCATCAGGTCGTGGGTCGCCGCGGTGCCGTCGGGAGCCGCCCTCAGGGCGTCCAGGAGCGTGGCGGTCACCATCGCCGCCGCCCCCTCGAGACCCTTGAGCAGCACGTTGCCGGTGAAGCCGTCGGTGACCACGACGTCCGCGGGCCCACCCTCGGGCACATCCCCACCCTCCACGTTGCCGACGAAGTCGACGGGGAGCGCGCTCAGCGCCTCAAACGCGGCCTTGCGGAGCGGGTCTCCCTTGCCCACCTCCTCGCCGTTGCTCAGCAGCCCCACGCGAGGCCGCGGCAGCCCGAGGCGGACCTGGGCGAACGCCACCCCCGCGAGGGCGAACTGCGCGAGCAGCTCCGGGCTCGCCTCGGTCGTCGCCCCGGCGTCGAGCAGCACGAGGTACCCGGTCCGGGCGGGCACGACGATCGCCAGGCCCGGTCGGGACATGCCACGCAACCGGCCCATCGTGAAGACGGCGGCAGCCAAGGCCGCGCCGGTCGAGCCGATGGACACGACCGCGTCGGCCCGGCCGTCGCGGACGAGCCTGGCCGCGACCCGCACAGTCGCGTCGCGCTTGGCGCGGACGGCCCGGGCCGGGTCCTCGTCCATCTCGACGACCTGACTGGCCCCGACCAGCGCGCAGCGCGCAGCATCGGGGCGGCCGACGCCGCAGCGGCCGGCGAGCAGCCGCTCCGCCACGTCGACGGGGCCGACGAGCAGCACCTCGAGGTCCGGGTCGGCCGCGAGCGCCAGCAGGGCACCCTCGACCACCGACTCCGGAGCGCGATCGCCTCCGAGTAGGTCGAGGGCGACGCGGACCATCGGGGGCAGGCTCAGACGGCGATAACGACGCGCTTGTCGTAGCGCCCGCACTCGGGGCACACGGTGTGCGGGCGCGTGGTGTGCCCGCGGTCACAGGTGGTCAGCACGGGCAGGGCAGTCTTCCACTGCGAGCGGCGCGAACGGGTGTTGCTGCGCGACATCTTGCGCTTCGGGACGGCCATGTCAGTTCTCCTGCTCGTTGGTCGACGGCCCGAGCAGCCCCGAGAGGGCGCCCCAGCGAACGTCGGTCGTATCATGCGTGTGGTCGGCCGGCAGGTCGTCCAGGCGCTCTCCGCACTCGGCGCAGAGCCCCCGGCAGTCCGGCCGGCACAGGGGGGTGAGCGGCAGTGCGAGCACCACCGCGTCACGCACCGCGGGGAAAAGGTCCAGCAGGTCCCCCTCGAGGTGGGCGACCCCGTCCTCGTCGTCCGTGTCCGTGGCCGCCTCGGGGTAGACGAACAGCTCCTGCACCCGCACGGTGAGCGTGTCGCCCACCGGGTCCAGGCATCGCCCGCACTCCCCGGTCAGCGGCGCCGTGACGGTGCCGCTGACCAGCACCCCGTCCATGACGCTCTCGAGCCTGAGGTCCAGGTCGAGCTCGGCACCGACGGGCACCTCGATCAGGTCAACGATCCCGAGGCCAGCGGGCGCGGGAGCAGGGAGCTGCACTTCGCGCATCGACCCCGGACGACGCCCCAGTTCACGTGTGTCGAGCACGAGAGGGTCGCGGGGGTCGAGTCGCTGCTGTTGCTTCCTGGTCACGGGCACGGTGTCCACGGGTCGGTCGGATCCGAAAGCAAGCGTAGCCGACCGGGGCCTGGTGCTGCCGAGGCCGCTCAGCCCGGCAGCGGGTCGTGGACGAGGGAGGCTCGGTCGGAGAGGGAGGCCCCGGCGGGGAGGGGGCTGTCGGCCAGGTCGTCCAGCTCGTGCCGGCCGGCGAGCTTGTGCCGGCCCCGCTCGACGGCGGCCAGCGTCTTGCCGAGCACGATCTCGAAGTTGGCCAGCTTGGCGTCGACGTAGTCCTCCACCTCGAGGCGCATCGCGTCGGCCGTTCCCCGCGCCTGCTCCAGCAGCAGGTCGGCCTCGGCCTGCGCCACGGCGTGCACCTGGTCGGCCTCGAGCATCAGCCGGCGCTCCTCCTGCGCCCGGGCGATGATCGCCTCAGCCTCGCGGCGACCATCCTCGACGACCCCGGCCCGGTCGGTGAGAACCTCCTGAGCCTCGTCGAGGGCCTCCGGCAGCAGCGCGTCGAGCTCACCGAGCATCGTCAGCAGGTCGGAACGGTTGACGACGCAGGACGCCGACATCGGCATCGCCCACGCCTGGTCCACCAGGGCCGTGATCTCGGCCAGCTTGGCCTGGACGTCGTCCACGACGGGCTCCTGTCCTCGGTCTTGCAACGGTCAGCCCCGGGCCGACCTCAGGGCTGGGCCAGCGGACGGGGCGCCGGCAGCCGCTCGAGCAGGCGACGGTGCACGGCCTCCGGGACGAGCCCGGCGACGTCCCCACCGTACGTCGCGACCTCCTTGACCAGGCTGCTCGACAGGAAGGAGTACAGCGGGTTGGTGGTCATGAACATCGTCTCGATGCCCGCCAGCCCGTGGTTCATCTGGGCCATCTGCAGCTCGTAGTCGAAGTCGCTGATGGCCCGTAGGCCCTTGACGATCACCTGCACCTCCCGCTGCCGGCAGAAGTCCACGATGAGTCCGTCGAAGCTGTCGACCGTGACGTTGCCGTAGCCGACGGTGACCTCACGAAGCATCTCGGTCCGCTCCTCGAAGCTGAAGAGCCGCTTCTTGCTCGCGTTGACGCCGACCGCGACGACGACCTCGTCGTACAGCAGGCTCGCCCGGCTGATGATGTCCAGGTGGCCCAGCGTCACCGGGTCGAAGGAGCCCGGGCAGACGGCGCGCCTCATGCGCCCGCCCCCTGCCGGGCAAGCGCGTAGTGCAACGTCGCCTCGCCGTACTTGCGGGTCCGCACGGGGTCCAGTCCTCCTGGCCAGGCGGGCGCAGGCCCGCGGGTGCGCCGCTCGACGACCACGACGGCGTCCGGCGCCAGCCAGGGAAGGAGAGAGGGTAGGACGGGGTCGACGTCGAGGTCGTACGGCGGGTCGAGCACCACCACGTCGTACGGCGTGGGCAGGCTGCCGAGGAACTCCTCGACCGTGTCGCCGACGACTTCGACGCCCGGCAGCCCGACAGCCTCGACGTTGCGCTGCAGGGCTTTGAGCGCCGACGGGTCGTCGTCGACGAGGGTGACCTGCGCCGCGCCGCGAGACAGGGCATCCAGCCCGATCGCACCCGACCCGGCGTACAGGTCCAGGACGCGGGCACCCTCGAGCTCCAGGAACGACTGCAGCGAGGAGAACAGCCCTTCGCGGGCCCGGTCCGCCGTCGGCCGGGTCCCGTCCCCCCGGGGAGCGACGAGCTTCCTGCCTCGGGCCTCGCCCGCGATCACGCGCATCCGCACAGCCTGGCAGGTGCCCCTCAGGCCTTCTCCAGGAAGGCCGCGCGCTCGGCGTCGACGACGCTTTCGACCGCCATCCGCAGACCCGGGTGCGCCGCCAGGGTGGGGTCCTGCTCGATGACGGCGACGGCCTCGGCACGCGCCTGCAGGATCAGGTCCTCGTCGCGCAGCAGCTGCAGCAGCTTGAGCTGGGTCTTGGTGCCCGACTGCGCCGCCCCGAGGACGTCGCCCTCACGCCGGGTCTCGAGGTCGACCCTGGACAGCGCGAAGCCGTCAGTGGTGGCGGCGACGGCGGCCAGCCGCTCGCCCGCCGGGCTCTCGCGGTCGACCTCCGTGATGAGCAGGCAGAGCCCCGGGTGGCCGCCCCGACCGATCCGACCACGGAGCTGGTGCAGCTGGCTGATGCCGAAGCGGTCAGGGTCCAGCACCACCATGACCGTGGCGTTGGGGACGTCGACCCCGACCTCGATGACCGTGGTGGCGACCAGCACCTGCACCTGCCCGGCGGCGAAGCGGGTCATCACGTCGTCCTTGGCGTCGGGAGCCAGCCGGCCGTGCAGGGCCTCGACGTGCAGCCCCCTCAGCGGACCCTCCAGCAGGGCGGGCAGCACCTCGACCACCGCGGCGCCGGGGCGCCGACCGTCCTCACCAGGCTCCGATGGCGCGTCACCGTCGCCGATGCGCGGGCAGACGACAAAGGCCTGCCGGCCGACGGCGACCTCCTCCCGGACCCGGGCCCACACCCGCTCGTACGCCGGTCCGGCCACCCCCACGACGTGCGTGGCGATGGGCGACCGGCCGGCGGGCAGCTCGCGCAGGGTCGAGACCTCCAGGTCGCCGTAGACCGTCATGGCGACCGTGCGCGGGATCGGCGTCGCCGTCATGACGAGCACGTGGGGGGTGCGGCCCTTGGCCCGCAGCGCGTCCCGCTGCTCGACCCCGAAGCGGTGCTGCTCGTCCACGACGACCAGCCCCAGGTCGGCGAACTCCACGCCCTCGGACAGCAGCGCGTGCGTGCCCACGACGATGCCGGCCTCCCCCGACGCAGCCTCCGACAGCGCCGTACGGCGTGCGGCAGCCCCCAGCGAGCCCGTCAGCAGGGCGACCCGGGTGGCCCGCTCCGGGGCGCCGAGGGTCCCGGCCTGGGCGAGCGGGCCCAGCAGGGCGCGCAGGGAGCGGGCGTGCTGCTGGGCGAGCACCTCGGTCGGCGCGAGCAGGGCCGCCTGGCCGCCGCTGTCGACGACCCGGAGCATGGCGCGCAGGGCGACCAGCGTCTTGCCGCTGCCGACCTCGCCCTGCAGCAGGCGGTGCAGCGGGTGCGGCTGGGCAAGCTCGGCCTCGAGCAGCGCACCGATGTCGGCCTGCCCCGCGGTCAGGGTGAAGGGCAGCAGGGTGCCGAAGGCATCGAGCAGCCCGCCTGGGTGGCCGGTCCGCGGGACCCCGCCCTGCGCCCGGAGCTGGGCCCGGCGCTGGGCCAGGGTGACCTGCAGGACGAACGCCTCGTCCCAGCGGAGCCGGTCGTGGGCGGCCCGCCAGTCGGCGTCGGTGGTCGGGCGGTGGACCTTCTCGAGCGCCTCGCGGAGCGGCAGCAGGCGCCGGCTGGCCCGCAGCTCCTCGGGCAGCGGGTCCTCGTCGAGCTCGACGACGTCCAGGACCGTGCGGACCGCGATGGCGATCTTGTCCGTCGTCATCTTGGCCGTCGCGGGGTAGATCGGGACCATCCCCCCCGCGAGGTCGATGCTGTCCAGAACCTCGGGGTTTACCAGCTGGAGTTGCTTGTTGAACAGCTTCACCTCGCCGGACAGCACCGCCTCGCCCCCCGCGGCGACCCGCTTGGTCTGGTAGCGCGTCATGCCGAAGTTCTTCGCGAAGAAGGCCAGCACGATCTCGTCGCGGCCGTCGGTCACCACGACCTGGGTGAGGTACTTGCCGCCGGAGATCGGGCGGGTCCCAACCGAGGTGACGCGCCCGACGATCGTCACGTGCTCACCGACGACCAGCTCGGACAGGCTGGTGAGCTCGCCCTTGCGGGCGTAGCGACGCGGGTAGTACCGCAGCAGGTCCCCGACCGTCTCCAGGCCGAGGACCCCGAGCGCCTTGGCCGACGGCGGGCCGACGACCTTGCCGAGCGGCGTCGAGGTCCTCACTCGACCCCGAGCAGCAGAGGGCGGTGCAGCTGTCCGCCGTCCAGGACCACGACCTCGACGTCGCGGTCGGCGAGGTGCGTGGTGAGCCGCTCCCCGTGCGCGGGGGTCGTCCCCCGGCCGAGGACGACCGTGACGACCTCGCTGGTGGCCACGACCATCCGGGCCAGCAGGTCGCGTGCCACCTGCTCGACGTCAACGCCGACGACGACGATGTCGCCCTCGAGCAGGCCAAGGACGTCACCGGCCCGGCAGGGTCCTACCGGGGTGCTGGCCGTGCAGACCGCAGTCGTCACCTCGGCCCA
>JAYTHS010000592.1:0-20966 GCA_043732345.1 Frankiales bacterium
AGGTTTGACCCGCCCGCGGCGTCCCCCGTACGGTGCCGCTTAGTTCTCAGGTTGACATAACTCTAAGCGTCTACTTGAGGATGAGGGTCGTTCCTGAGCCCCTCGACCCCGACCGCAGGACCGACGAGAGGCACCGCCACCGTGGCATCCCCGCAGAACTACCTGGCCGTCATCAAGGTGGTCGGGATCGGCGGTGGTGGCGTGAACGCCGTCAACCGCATGATCGAGGTAGGGCTCAAGGGCGTGGAGTTCATCGCCATCAACACCGACGCCCAGGCGCTGCTCATGAGCGACGCCGACGTCAAGCTCGACATCGGCCGTGAGCTGACCCGCGGGCTCGGTGCCGGCGCGGCCCCCAACGTCGGCCGGCAGGCTGCCGAGGATCACCGCGACGAGATCGAGGAGGTGCTTAAGGGCGCCGACATGGTGTTCGTGACCGCCGGTGAGGGCGGTGGCACCGGGACCGGGGGCGCGCCGGTCGTCGCTGGTGTCGCCCGCTCGCTGGGGGCGCTGACCATCGGCGTCGTGACCCGCCCGTTTTCCTTCGAGGGTCGGCGCCGGGCCGGCCAGGCCGAGGACGGCATCGAGCAGCTGCGTGCCGAGGTCGACACCCTGATCGTCATTCCCAACGACCGGCTGCTGTCGATCAGCGACAAGCAGGTCAGCGTCATGGACGCCTTCAAGAGCGCCGACCAGGTGCTGCTGTCCGGGGTGCAGGGCATCACCGACCTGATCACGACACCCGGCCTGATTAACCTGGACTTCGCCGATGTCAAGAGCGTCATGTCCGGTGCGGGGTCGGCCCTGATGGGCATCGGCTCGGCGAGGGGCGCCGACCGCTCGGTCGTCGCCGCCGAGATGGCCATTGCCAGCCCGCTGCTCGAGGCGAGCATGGAGGGGGCACACGGGGTGCTGCTGTCGATTTCCGGAGGCAGCGACCTGGGCCTGTTTGAGATCAACGAGGCCGCCCAGCTCGTGGCGGACGCCGCGCACCCCGACGCCAACATCATCTTCGGCGCCGTCATCGACGACGCGCTGGGCGACGAGGTCCGGGTCACCGTCATCGCTGCCGGTTTCGACGCCGGTGCGCCGTCTCCCGCGACGCGCTTCGAGTCGCGCCGGTCGCTCGCCCACGAGTCCGAGTCGGTCGAGCCTGCGCGCGCGGCTGGTGAGCCCGACCTCGGCCGGACCCAGCCCGAGACGCGGCCCCGGGAGGCGCGCCAGGAGCCTCGCTCCGCGCCGCCGGCCTGGGCACCGTCCGAGCGCCCCCGTCGTACCGTCGTGTTCGAGGACGACCTGGACGTGCCCGACTTTCTCAAGTAACCCGGTGCTCGATCTGCTCGATGCCGGGCTCCCTGCGCCGGTGCGTGGCGTGTTCACCACGCGCGCCGGCGGGATCAGCCTCCCGCCGTACGACGGGCTGGACCTCGCCTTGCACACCGGCGACAGGTGGGACCGCGTGCACGCCAACCGGGACCTCGCCGCGCGGGCGCTTGGCCTGACCTACCGGGATCTGGTCACGTGCCAGCAGATTCACGGCGTCCGGGTCCGCCTCGTCGAGGGTCCGAGCCGACAGGCGTGGGACCGCGGATTGCCCGGCACCGATGCCCTCGTCACCCGAAGGCGCGGCGTCGCGCTGACGATCATGGGTGCGGACTGCCCGCCGGTGCTGCTCGCCGACCCCGACGCTGGGGTCGTCGGGGCCGCCCACGTCGGCCGGGCCGGTCTGGTGGGTGGTGTCCTGCATGAGACGCTAAGGGTCATGACCGAGCAGGGAGCCGAGCCGACGCGCACTCGGGCGACCTTGGGCCCCGGTGCCTGCGGTCGCTGCTACGAGGTGCCCGAGGAGATGGCCGACGACGTCGAGCGGCTCGCCCCGGGGAGCCGGTCCACGACGTCGTGGGGCACGCCGGCCCTCGACCTCACCGCCGGAGCCCGCGCCCAGCTGCTGGCCGCCGGACTGACTGACGTGAGCGTCGTCGGAGGCTGCACGATCGAGCAGCCGGAGCGCTTCTACAGCTACCGACGCGACGGGCTCACCGGACGGCACAGCGGCCTCGTGTGGCTTCCGTGACGCGCGGGCAGGAGCTCGCCGACAACCTCGCCGGGGTCCAGGCGCGGCTCGCGGCCGCGTGCACCGCCGCCGGCCGACCCCGCGAGGACGTCACGCTGGTCGCGGTCACCAAGACCTGGCCGGCGTCGGACTGCGCCTTGCTCCGGGACCTCGGTCTGGTCGAGCTGGCCGAGAACCGCGAGGCCGAGGCGCGGGACAAGGCCGCCGCCCTCGCCGGGGTGTGGTGGCACTTCGTGGGTGGTGTGCAGACCAACAAGGCGCGGCGCGTGGCGTCGTACGCCGACGTCGTCGAGTCGCTGGACCGCCCCGCGCTGGTCGACGCCCTGGCCGCCGGGGCGGTGCGGGTCGGACGGACGGTGCAGGTGCTGGTGCAGGTCAGCCTGGACGGAGACCCTGCCCGGGGTGGCGCGGTCCCGGACGACGTCCCGGCCCTGGCCGCTGCCGTCGCGCACGCACAGGGGCTCGTCCTCGGTGGGGTCATGGCGGTCGCGCCTCGGGACGTGGACCCGGCCGCGGCGTTCGCGGTGCTCCGCGGGGTCAGCGAGGGTCTGCTGGTGGACCACCCGGAGGCCCGCGTCATCAGCGCGGGCATGAGCGGCGATCTCGAGCAGGCCGTCGCGGCCGGCGCGACGCACGTACGGATCGGCACCGCGTTGCTCGGCCACCGTCCGGCCCCCCTCGGCTAGGCTCGACGGCAGCCGTCCCCCACCCCAAGGAGCCACCATGCCCGGCGCCATGCGAAAGTTGGGTCTCTACCTGGGCCTGGTCGAGGATGACGAGCACGAGCGGTACGACGCCGACGGCTTCGGCGACCCGCACGGCCCAGCCGGTGGCTACGACGAGCCGGCCGCGGTGCACCGGCACACCTCCGCCCCCCCTCGCCGGTCCTTCGACGATGGGCGGTCCCGGGGGTCCGTAGCGGTGGACGTCGCCCCGCGGCCTGCTGCCGTCCCCGCGTTCGACGACGGGTACCGGATCACGACGCTGCACCCCCGCACCTACAACGAGGCCCGCACCATCGGGGAGCACTTCCGCGACGGGACGCCCGTGATCATGAACCTCACGGAGATGGACGACGGCGACGCCAAGCGGCTGGTCGACTTCGCGGCCGGCCTCAGTTTCGGGCTGCACGGACGGATCGAGCGCGTCACCGCGAAGGTGTTCCTGCTCTCGCCCGAGCACGTTGACGTGACGGCCGAGGACAAGGCCCGCATCGCCGAGGGCGGATTCTTCAACCAGTCCTGAGCCACCCCGCCACCCCGTATCTTCCAGGAGCCCGCCCACCGTGGCCGTCGTCGCCAACTTCGTCTACTTCGCGCTGCTGGTGTTCTTCCTGCTCCTGATCTTCCGGCTGATCATGGAGTACGTCTTCATGTTCGCCCGGAGCTACCGCCCGACCGGAGCGGTCGCCATGTCCCTGGAGCTGGCCTACAGCGCGACCGATCCGCCGCTTAACGCCCTGCGCCGGGTGATCCCGCCGCTGCGGATCGGCAGCATCTCCCTGGACCTGGGGTTCATCGTGCTGTTCTTCGCGGTGAGCATCCTCATGCAGGTCGTGGGGAGCTACCGGTGAGCCCGCTCGAGACGACCACCCTCGAGCGACCCGCCACGGAGCTCCGGGTGGCGGGGCTTGTCGTGGCGGGGCTTTTAGTGGCGGGGCTACAGGTGGCCGCCCGGCAGCCCGACGACACCAGGACCTATCTCCGACCGGAAGTGACGCCGTGCCCCTGACGCCGCAGGACGTGGTGGACAAGCAGTTCACCGTCACCAAGCTCCGCAACGGCTACGACCGCGACGAGGTCGACGCGTTCCTCGACGAGGTCGAGGGCGAGCTGGCCCGACTGCTCACCGAGAACGCCCGGCTGGCGACGCAGGTCGCGTCTGCCGTGGCCTCGGCTGCTGCGGCCACGGCGGCCACGGCGGAGGCTGCCGTGAGCGAGCCCGCCCCCCAGGTCGCCCCGGCGGTCCCCGCGGCACCGGCCGCCGCCGAGCCGCAGGAGGCCGCGCTGCGGACCCTGCTCATGGCCCAGCGGACGGCCGACCAGGCCATCGCGGAGGCCCGCGAGGAGGCGGCCCAGGCCGTTGCCTCGGCGCGCGCCGAGGCTGACGCCGTGCTGGCCCACGCCCAGCAGCGCTCGGCCCAGGCCCAGCAGGAGGTCGACGCCCGCACCAGCGCGGCCCTGACCCTGCTGCAGGCCCGCCAGAGCGAGCTCGAGGCCCGCATCACCGACCTGCGCGCCTTCGAGCGGGAGTACCGCGTGCGGCTCAAGGCCTACCTCGAGTCGCAGCTGCGTGACCTGGACACCCGAGGTGGTGGGGGTGCGGACGACGCCGGTACGGGCGTGCCGGCCGCAGCCCGGACCGCCGCCGTCGGCGTCATGCCCAGCGGTGTCGCTGACAGCGGCGCGGCTCGCCCGGCGCCGGTCGTCCCGGCCGCCAAACCTGCTCCGGTTGCTGCTTCCGCACCCGTTGTCCCGGTCGCATCCGTTGTCCCGGTCGCACCCGTTGTCCCGGTCGCACCCGTCGTCCCGGTCGCACCCGTCGTCCCGGTCGCCGTGGCCTTCGCGCCGCCGGGGGGAGAGGCACCGTCGGACAACGCCCCGTCGGACGGCACGGCGAGCCAGGACCCTCCCCTGCTCGCTCCGCCGGTCCTGACGTCCGTGCCTCCCCTCGCTGCCCCGACGCAGGCTGCTCCCGCCGTTGCTGCCCCGGCACCGCCCGTCGGCCCGCCCCGCGAGGCTCCCGCCGTGCCGCCCGTGGTGCCTGTGCATGGCGGGTACCGCACCGGGGCACCCGAGGTGGTCGGCCCGTTCACCGTCGTCCCCGCGCCAGCCCAGCTCGAGCAGGTCGACGACGGACCCGAGCCGGCCAACCCGTAAGGGCACGGCCCGGCAACGCGGAGGTCGGTCACCAGCACCCGTAGGCTGGCCCGAATCGTCCGCATAGCCGTCCGTGAAGGACCCACCACGTGATCGTCATCAGCGGGGCTCTCGTCCTCGTCGCTCTGGTCCTGCTCCTCATCGGGCTCCTGCAGCCGGGCCTGGCCTTCATCTACGCCTCGATCGTGCTCAGCCTCGTGTCCTTCGGCTTCCTCATCAGAGGCGTCCTGCAGCGACGCGGCGAGACCTTTGACCAGGACGGGGAGGCGACCCTGGCCGACGTGCCAGCGGCTGACGCGACTCCACCCTCTCGGAACGCCGCCGTGGGTCGCGGGACGACGGCTCGCGACACGACGGCCAGCGACGCGAGGGCTCTGCAGGACGCGGAGACCGAACAGGACGACGGGCCAACGCAGGTCGAGGGAGCTGCGGTCACGACTGCAGCGGCTGACACCGCACCGATGACGCTGGTGGCGACGTCTGCCGCTGCGACGTCACAGCGGGACGAGGCCGTGGCAGGTCCGGTGCTCGTGGTCGCGGGCCGACCCCGGTACCACGTGAGCGGCTGCCGCTACATCACGGGCAGAGATGTCAGCGAGATCGCCGTGGCGACCGCGCACGTGGAGGGCTTCACCGCTTGCGGCGTCTGCAAGCCCGACCTCGCCCTCGCGGGCAACCGTGCAGTCGTCGAGGACGCGCCCGGGAACGCCCGGCCCGCGGCCGTGGACGTGCACACCGAGGACGCCCCCGGCGGAGAGGCGCTGACATTGCAGGCGGACGCGGCCCACACCGAGGTCGCCGACACCCGGTTCGCCGACACCGGGGTCGCCGACACCGATCCCGCCGCCCAGCCAGCCGTCGTGGAACCGGCCGAGGTGAAGGTGGTCCCGTCGGCACGTCGGGCGACCCGCCAGGCTGCCGCCCCGTCGGCGACCGCCTCACCCGTCGAGGTCGTCGAGGCGGTCGCAACCAGCCCCGAGGCCGTCAAGGGCACGCTGCCGACCACGCTCACCGCGGCTCGCAAGGCTCCGGCTCGCAAGGCTCCGGCTCGCAAGGCTCTGGCTCGCACCGCCCCGGCGAAGCAGACAGCTCCATTGCGGACGCCCGCGACACCGCCGAAGGCCACTCCGCTGACCGACACCCCACCGACCGTCACCCTGGCAGCGAAGAGCGCCACCACGGGGGCCGCCCGCACGCGGTCCACCACGTCCTCCGCAGCTGTCGACCCGAAGCGTCCCACCACAAGGCGTGGCTCGGTCGTGGTCATCCCGGACCGTGGCCGGTTCCACCACAGCGGGTGCCGCTTCGTGCGGGGGGTCGAGGGCGTGCAGGTCCTGAGCCGTACGGCCGCCGCCCGGTCCGGCTACCAGGCCTGCGGCGTTTGCAAGCCTTGAGTCCGGCGACAGGCTGACCCGCGTGCTCCTGCTGCGACCCGCCCGCCTCGACGTCGAACCGTCGCTGCGGGCGCTGGACCTCCAGATCTGGACGCCACAGTTGTCGCCGGGTGAGCTGCCCATATCGGAGCAGCCCTTCCTGGACGACGCGACCGTCCTGGCGGCCCAGCTGGTCGCGTAGGTCGGCGGGGTCGGCGGAGTCGCGGACATCGGCGGGGTGCTCGTCGGCTACGCCCGGCTGTCCCCGACCTGCCGGCTCGCGTCGAACGCGCACGTGCTCACCGTCAACGGGCTCGCCGTCGCTCCCACGCACCAGCGCACCGACATCGGCCGGGCGCTGCTGCGCGAGACGGTCGAGCAGGCCCGCCGGCGCGGTGCCACGAAGGTCGCCCTGCGGGTCCTGGGCCACAACCTGGGCGCCCGGGCGTTGTACGAGTCCCGTGGCTCCGTCGTCGAGGGCGTCCTGCGCGGCGAGTTCGTCCTGGACGGTGAGCTCATGGATGACGTGCTGATGGCTCGTCACCTCGCGGGTGGCTGAGCCCTACTGCTTGCGACGGATGTTGCTGCGGAACGGGTCCCGAGGCGGCGGGACCTGCATGCGCAGCGACTCCTCCGACGTTTCCAGGCCGGCCAGGCCGAGCACCCGCTGCAGCAGCGTGAAGGTGCTCTCACCGACGCCGACGCCGTCGGCCGTCACCAGGACCCGGTAGACCGTGATGTAGTGGCGAACCGGCGTGTCATAGCTCCAGTCCACCGAGCCGAGGTGCAGCGAGTCCCCTCGGCTGCCACCGACCCCGTGCCAGGGGGCGCTCCACACCTGGACCCCGGCCGGGCCGGCGCTATAGCAGCCACCGCTGGAGACGTCGTGACGCTGGGCGGCGGCCAGCAGGGCCCTGCCCTCGCGCTCGGGCAGGACGAGGGTCGGCCGCACCTGGCTCTGCAGGGCGAGGTCACAACCCGGGCGGGTGAGGCGGAACGACCGGTGAACCGGCTGGGGCTGGTCGAGCTCGATGGCGTGCAGGGTCACCGGGTGCCTCCTGGTGCTCGCGCTGCTCCGTATGGAGCAACGCTGGGTGTCACCAGGAGTATCGGCCGCTCGAAGGTGTGTTCTCGATGCTCCGTTCGGGTGGACCGCTCAACCGCCGGCCAGCCGCAGCCAGAACGTCAGCCCAAGGCCGGCGTCGGTGTGGGCGGCGACGTCTGCGGTCGGGGGACCGGTCAGCACCTGTACGGCGAGGACCTCGTCGGCCAGCCGGCCGCCTCCTTCGACGAGGGCCTCGGCCAGCTCCCCGTCGGCGGACCACCACAGCTCGATGCGGTCGCTGACGTCGAGCCCGGTGGTCTTGCGTGCCTCCTGGACCAGCCGTACGACGTCCCGCACGAGCCCGGCCCGCCGCAGCTCGGGGGTGATCGCGAGGTCCAGCGCGACGGTCTCCCCGGCGCCGCTGGCCACGGCCCACCCGGTCCGGGGGGTCTCGGTGACCACGACCTCCGGGGTCGACACGTCGACCTGTTCGCCGTCGACCTCCACCTGCGCGGTGCCGGCCGCGAGCGCCGCGGCCAGCGCCACCGGCTCGGCGGCGTGGATCGCGTCGGCCACGGTCTGGGTGCGCTTGCCGAACCGCTTGCCCAGCACCCGGAACTGCGCCTTGACCGTCACGTCGACCAGGTCACCAGCCAGGCCCTCCAGGGCCACGACGTTGAGCTCGGTGGCGACCAGCTCGCGGAGCTCGGCGGGCAGCTGCTGCCAGCCCAGCGCGGAGACCAGGGCGCGGCCCAGCGGCTGCCGGGTCTTGGTCCGCGACTCGGCCCGGGCCTGCCGGCCAAGGTCGACCAGGCGGCGCACCAGGGCGACCTGACCGCTGAGCTCGGGGTCGACGAGCGACCCGTCCACGGCCGGCCAGCTTGCGAGGTGCACCGAGTCGGGGACGTCCGGCCACGCCGCCTTGACCACGCCCTCCCAGACGGCGTCGGCGAGGAATGGCGTGAACGGTGCCATCATCAGCGTGACGACGTAGAGGCACTCGTGCAGGGTCGACAGGGCGGCCCGGTCGCCGTCCCAGAACCGGCGGCGGCTGCTGCGCACGTACCAGTTGCTCAGGTCGTCGACGAGCTGGGTCAGCCGCCGGCCGGCGCGCAGGCTGTCGAAGGCCTCGAGCGCCTGCGTGACCTCAAGGACCGCGGCGTGCGTCTCCGACAGCGCCCATCGGTCGAGCAGGGTGCGCTCGCCGGGGGGGTCGGTCAGCGGCTGCCAGCCGGACGCCTCGGCGTACAGGGTGAGGAAGGCGGCGGTGTTCCACCAGGTGAGCAGGACCTTGCGGACCACCTCCTCGACCTGCTCATGGCCGACTCTCCTTGCGCTCCACGGGTTCCCGCCACAGAGCATGTACCACCGCAAGGCGTCCGCGCCGTGCCGCTCCATTAGCTCGAAGGGATCCAGGACGTTGCCCAGGTGCTTGCTCATCTTGCGGCCCTCGCCGTCCAGGATGTGGCCCAGGCACAGCACCGTCTCGTAGGGGCTCTGGTCAAAGACCAGCGTCCCGATCGCCATCAGCGTGTAGAACCAGCCACGGGTCTGGTCGATCGCCTCGCAGATGAACTGCGCCGGGTAGGCCGGCTCGACCCCCGTGTGCGGGTGGCCGACCTGGGCGAACGGCATCGACCCGGCGTCGTACCAGCAGTCGATGACCTGCGGGACCCTCGTCGCCGTGGCGCCGCAGGTGGTGCAGGGCAGGGTCACGTCGTCGACGTACGGGCGGTGCGGGTCCAGGGCGCTGACGTCCTTTCCGGACAGTTCCGACAGCTCCGCGAGGGACCCGACCACCATCAGGTGCTCCTCGGGGCAGCGCCAGATCGGCAGCGGCGTGCCCCAGTAGCGGTCGCGGCTCACGGCCCAGTCGACGTTGTTCTCGAGCCAGTCGCCGTAGCGGCCGTCGCGGATCGTCGCCGGGTGCCAGTCGGTGGCGGCGTTTTCCTGCAGCAGCCGGTCCTTGACCGCAGTCGTGCGGATGTACCAGGACGGGAGCGCGTAGTAGAGCAGGGCGGTGTCGCAGCGCCAGCAGTGCGGGTAGGGGTGCTCGTACGGTGCATGCCGATAAAGCAGCCCCCGCTCGCGCAGGTCCTGCATCAGCGGGGCATCGGCGGTCTTGAAGAACAGCCCACCGACCAGCGGGATGCCCTCCTCGAAGGTGCCGTCCGGCCGGACCGGGTTGACCACCGGCAGGCCGTACTTCCGGGCCACCTGCAGGTCCTCGGCGCCGAACGCAGGGGCCTGGTGGACGAGCCCCGTACCGCTGTCGGTCGTGACGTAGTCGGCCAACCCGACGTAGTGCGCGCCCGGGATCTCGACCCAGTCGAAGGGGCGGCGGTAGGTCGTGTGCTCCAGCGCCGCCCCGGAGAAGCGCTCGAGCACCTCGACGTCGTCACCGAGCACCGACAGCAGCGGCTCCGCGACGACCAGGACCTCGTCACCCACCCGCGCCGCGACGTAGGTGACCGTGGGGTGGACGGCGACGGCGGTGTTGCTGACCAGCGTCCAGGGCGTCGTCGTCCAGACCAGCAGCGAGGCCCCCAGGGCGGCGAGAGGACCTGCGGTCACGGGAAAGCGGACGTAGACCGACGGGTCGATCACGGTCTGGTAACCCTGCGCCACCTCGTGGTCGGACAGCCCGGTGCCGCACCGCGGGCAGTACGGCGCGACCCGGTGGTCTTGCACCAGCAGCCCCTGGGCGTGGATCTGCTGCAGGCTCCACCAGACGGACTCGACGTACGCGCTGTCCATGGTCCGGTAGGCCTGCGCCATGTCGACCCAGTAGCCCATCCGCCGGGTGAGCTGCTCGAACTGCCCGACGTGGCGCTGCACCGACTCGCGGCAGCGGGCGTTGAACTCCGCGATGCCGTACGCCTCGATGTCGCCCTTGCCGGTGAAGCCCAGGTCCTTCTCGACAGCCAGCTCGACGGGCAAGCCGTGGCAGTCCCAGCCGGCCTGGCGCGGGACGTGCCGGCCACGCATCGTCTGGAAGCGGGGGAACAGGTCCTTGAAGGCCCGGGCCTCGACGTGGTGCGTGCCCGGCTTTCCGTTCGCAGTGGGCGGGCCCTCGTAGAACACCCACGGCTCACCGCCTGCGGTCTGCGCGAGGCTGCGCGCGAAGACGTCGCCGGCCTCCCAGCGGGCCAGGACCTCGTGCTCCATCGCGGGCAGGTCGACCTGGGTGGGGAGCTTGCGCATGGCTGTCCTCCGTCGGTGTGGCCTCGACGGAGGGACGACACCCCGCCGCCCATGACAGACAGCCGGGTCCCGCGGTACCACCCTCCTTGGGGCTCGCGCCCCCGCTCTGGTCGTGCGATGTGCCCCTCGGGGGGTGATCTTCACGGTGGCCAGACCCCTGGGCTCGCACCGTCCCCAGGTCGCTCGTGGCTGCGTCCACCGCTACTCGTCCCCGTCACCGAGGCACCTGCGCAGGGTAGCGGCCCCGGTCCACCCAGCTGGCCCCATCCGGCCCGCCGGATGCCTCAAGACCTTCGCACCCGACGCCGGGCCCGGCTCGCCCACGGCCAGCCGGGCTGCCCCAGCAGGTTCGGCGCGGGCAGGTGGTGAAGCGCAGTACGGCGTGGTGCGGCGCGCTGCGGAACGCCTGAACGTATCCTCGCGACTCGTCTTGACCGTCGGGTACGTCGAGGAGGTACGGATGGCCACGGAGCGCGCCGGGATCGGTGGACGACTTCGCAACGTCCTCAAGCGAGGCAAGGACAGTGGCCCACCCACTGCGCCCGCCTCCGCAGAGGCAGCACCTGCAGCGACGATGGCTCCCGCGGGGGGAACCCCCTCACCGGGTGCGGCCTCCGCGGTGGCCCCAACCGCCTCTGGCGGTGCCGGGCGGACCGCATCGCCTCCGGTGCCGCGCGGAGCGACCACAGATGCCGCTCCCGTAGGCACGCCGCGGCCCGTGCCGGCGGCGACGCCGGTACCGGCGAACAACGGTGAGCCGGCGGCCACGGCTGGCTCCGCGGCACCAGCGACGAAGGCCGCGCCGGCGATCAAGGCTGCCTCGTTGACGAGGGCTGGCGCACCGGTGAAGAAGGCTGTGCCTGCGAAGGCGGCCGTCCCCGCCAAGAAAGCTGTGCCGGTAACGGCAGGCGTGGCGACCAAGGCGACCCCCGCGAAGAAGGCACCGGCCCCGAAGCCTGTGTCGGCGAAAAAGGACGCCCCCATCACGAAGGCGGCGCCCGCCAAGAAGACCGCGCCCGCCAAGAAGTCCGCGCCCGTCAAGAAGGCCGCAGCGGCGACCGAGGCGGCCCCCGTCAAGAAGGCCGCAGCGGCGACCAAGGCGGCCCCTGTCAACAAGGCCGCAGTGGCGACCAAGGGGGCTCCGGCGAAGAAGGCTGTCCCCGTCACGAAGGCGGCCCCCGTCAAGAAGGCTGCGGCAGCGACCAAGGTGGCGCCGGCGAAGAAGGCTGCCCCGGCCAAGACAGCGGCGAAGGCCACGTCGGTACGTCCGGCGGCCTCACCGAGAGCGGGGCGCTCCACCGCGGGCTCGGTGAAGAAGGCAGCAACGGCGTCCGAGCCCCCTCCCCTGACGGGCGGCGACGCATGGAGCGACGCGGAGCTGGCTGAGGTCCGGGCGGAGCTCGAGGTCCAGGCCAAGGCCCTGCGTGGCGAGATCGTCGACGCCGAGGAGCAGGACGCCGCCCTCAAGCGCGACTCCGGGGGTGAGGGCACCGGTGACGAGGCCGACGCCGGCAGCAAGACCTTCGAGCGCGAGCACGAGATGAGCTTGGCCAACAACAGTCGGGACCTGCTCATGCAGGTCGAGCGGGCGCTGTCGCGGTTGGACGGCGCGACGTATGGCCGGTGCGAGAACTGCGGCAAGCCGATCCCGAAGGCCCGGCTCCAGGCCCTCCCGGCAGCAACCATGTGCGTGGCCTGCAAGCGGCGCGAGGAGCGGCGCTGACGCTGCCTGACCCGCCGCTCGAGCTCCGACGGCGGTCGGCGCTGCTGTTTGCGGTCGCGTCGATCGCGGTCGCGGCAGATGTCGCGAGCAAGGTCGTCGTGGTCGCGCGCCTCGAGGGGCGCGAGCCGATCCGGCTCCTCGGTGGCCTGCTCACGCTGGAGGCCTCCCGCAACAGCGGGGCCGCGTTCTCCTTCGCCGAGGGGGCGACCGTGGTGTTCACCGCGGTCGCTGTGGGTGTGGTCGTGGTGATTGCCCGCACCTCGCGCCGTCTCCGGAGCACGCCCTGGGCCATCACCATGGGGCTGCTGCTCGGAGGGGCCGTGGGCAACCTGCTCGACCGCCTGTTCCGCTCGCCCGGGATCGGTCGGGGCGCGGTCGTCGATTTCATCCACGTCCGGCACTTCGCGGTCTTCAACGTCGCCGACAGCTGCATCACCGTAGGTGCGGCCCTTGCGGTGCTGCTCTCGCTCAGGGGACTGGAGATCGACGGGACCCGCAAGGCGGCTCGGCCCTGAGGCCGGCTCTGTGACAATGGTGCGGTGACCGACACCCGTTCCCTGTCCGTGCCCGAGGGGCTGGACGGGCTGCGCCTGGACGCCGCGCTGTCGCGGCTGTTCGGGATCAGCCGCACCGTGGCGGTCTCCGTGATCGAGAACGGTGGGGCCAGCGTCGACGGCCGGGTCCGGGGCAAGAGCGACCGGGTCCTGGCTGGAGCGACCCTGGAGGTCGTGCTGCCCAGTCCCGACCGCGCCCCGGCCCCGACCCCCGAGGTCGTGCCAGGGCTGCGGGTCGTCCACGAGGACGACGACCTGCTGGTTGTCGACAAACCGCTCGGTGTCGCCGCGCACCCCAGCCCCGGCTGGGAGGGGCCGACCGTCATCGGGGGCCTGGCGGCGGCCGGGCACCGCGTCAGCACCAGCGGCTCCGAGGAGCGGCAGGGCGTCGTCCACCGCCTCGACGTCGGGACCAGCGGTCTCATGGTCGTCGCCAAGAGCGAGCGCGCCTACACCGTCCTGAAGGACGCCTTCCGCGAGCGGACCGTCGACAAGCGCTACCACGCCCTCGTCCAGGGTCACCCCGACCCGATGAGCGGCACCGTCGACGCGCCCATCGACCGGCACCCCACCGCGGCCTACAGGTACGCCGTCGTCATGGGTGGCCGCGACAGCGTCACCCACTACGAGACGATCGAGGCCTTCCGCCACGCCACGCTGCTCGACATCCACCTCGAGACCGGCCGCACCCACCAGATCCGCGTCCACATGTCGGCGCTCAAGCACCCCTGCGTCGGCGACGTGACGTACGGCGCCGACCCCACCCTGAGCCGCCGGCTGGGTCTCACCCGCCAGTGGCTGCACGCCGTCCGACTCTCGTTCGCCCACCCGTACGACGGGCGGTGGGTCGAGTTCACCAGCAGCTACCCCGACGACCTGCAGACCGCCCTCGACAGGATCACCGACGCGTCGTGAGCGGGGCAGAGCTG
Organism: Frankiales bacterium; assembly: GCA_043732345.1. Classification (GTDB taxonomy): domain Bacteria; phylum Actinomycetota; class Actinomycetes; order Mycobacteriales; family SCTD01; genus RYN-111. Next base: position 13,782 of record JAYTHS010000592.1, read on the forward strand.
GCCATGGCGCCACACATGGTCGCGGTCTTCGCCCTGCGGCACCGCGTTTTCGTGGGCGAGCAGCAGGTGCCCGAAGAGCTCGAGCGCGACGAGCTCGACGCCGTCAGCGACCACGCTGTGGTCCTGGTGGACGGGCAGGTCGTGGCCACCGGCCGACTGCTGCCCGACGGGACCATCGGACGGATGGCGGTGCAGCGCGAGCACCGGGGCAGCGGGTTGGGTGCGGCCGTCCTGGGACGGCTCGAGGAGCGGGCCCGGGAGCGCGGCCTGGACCGGGTCGAGCTGCACGCGCAGACCCATGCCCTGGGCTTCTACGAGCGGTCCGGCTGGGTGGCGTTCGGTGAGCCGTACGACGAGGCCGGCATCGCGCACCGGTCGATGGCCAAGGACCTCGGCTGACCGGTCCCGGCCCCAGCCCGGTCGACTGGGTGCGCGAGGAGGTGGCGCACTACCGCCGTACCGGGGAGGGGCTGCGGGGACGGCGGGTGGTGCTGCTCGAGACCACCGGTCGTCGTACCGGGCTGACCCGGGCGACGCCGCTCATGCGGGTCCACGCCCGAGGCACCTTCGCAGTGGTGGCGTCGTGGCGCGGCGCCGACCGGCACCCGGCGTGGTTTTTCAACCTGCTCGCGGACCCGCGGGTCGTGCTGCAGGACGGCTTCACGCGCCACGAACTGCTGGCCCGGGAGGTGCAAGGCCCCGAGCGTGCCGCCTGGTGGTCACGGGCCTGCGTGGCCTTCCCGGCGTACAGCGGGTACGCCAGTGCGACGACCCGACCGATCCCCGTGCTGGTCCTGGTGCCCCGGGACTAGGGGGCCGGACGCACGATCGGCTTGGGGGCGGCGGGCGTGGCGCCCTTCTTGGGCTTCTTGGCCTCACGGCCCTGCTTGTCCTTAGACATCGTCGTGCTCCTTGCCTCGGTGGGTGATCGTGTCACGGCTCGAGCTGGGCCGGTGGTGGTGTGCTGCCCGGCAACGAGTCGGTGAGCGTCCGCAGGATCGCCAGCCCCTGGCCGGCGAGGGCGGCGACGGTCCCGTTGAGGCCGTCCGCGCCGTTGAGGACGGTGAGGTTCGCGCCCTGCAGGCCCTCGGCGGCCGCCCGGAGCATGTCGGGGAGCTGGGTGATCAGCAGCTGGTCCAAGGCGATCCGCCCCTCGGCGGAGGCGGCCTCGGCCGACAACCGGGTGGCGTCGGCCTGCGCCCTGGCAAGCGTGATGATCCGCTCCGCCTCGGCCTGCGCCGGCTTGACGACCTCCGCGATGAGCTCTGCCTCGCGCAGGTCGGCATTCTTTTTGGCCACCAGCGACTGCTCGGCCAGCACCGCCTGTTGGGCCTGCGCCTCGGCCAGCGGTCCTGCAGCGCTTTGCCGGGCCTGGGCCTGGTCGATCTCGGCCTGGTACTCCGCCCGCTTGATCGCGGTCTGCCGGGCGTACTCCGCCTGGTTGCGGTCGGACTCCTGCTGGGCCATTGCGCTGGCCTGGTCGGCAGCGGCCTGGGCGATCTTGGCGGCCTGGTTGACCGTGGCCTGGTGCGGGGCCGCGAGAGCCGCGATGTAGCCCACGCCCTTGTCGTCGATCTGGCTGATCTGCAGCGAGTCCACCGCGAGGCCGATGCGAGCCATCTCGATCTTGGAGGCGTCCAGGATGTTGTCGCTGAGCCTCTGCTGGTCGCGGATGATGCTCTCGACCGTCATCGACCCGATGATGCTGCGCAGGTGGCCCGAGAAGATCCGCCCGACCAGCGTCGACATCTGCGACTGGTCGGCCTGGAAGCGGCGGGCCGCGGCCCCGATGCTCTCATGGTCGTCGCCGACCTTGAACGCGATGACGGCCTTGACCGCCAGGGTCAGCCCCTGCTGGGTGTAGCAGTCTTCCTCGACCTCGGCCTCCTGCATGGCCAGGGTCAGGGTGGAGGCCCGCGACACGACGGGCAGCACGAACACCCCGTGCCCGGTGACGATCTTGAACTGGGCGTCACTGCCCTTCTGCTTGCGGCCACTGATCAGCAGGGCCTCGTTGGGTGCGGGAACGCGGTAGCCGAGCATCAGGTCCTTCCCAGGTCCAGGGGTGAGGTGGTGGCGTCGAGCGTCCACGGCTCGACGACGAGCTGCCGGGCGCCCCGGGTGGCGATGACGAGCACGTCGGCACCGACGGGCAGCGGGTGCGCGGCGAAGGCCAGGTAGTCGTGCGGCATGCCGCCGTGCACGACCCGGACCTCGCCGGGCAACTCGCCGCCACGGATCCGCGTGACGACCCGGCCGAGCAGACCGACGGCGCTGGCTGCCACGCGACCTCCGTCCCGGCCGGGCCAGGGTGGCGCAGCCCCTCGAGCATGCACCCCGGAGGCTGCGCTGTCCGGCGGGCTCAGGACCAGGGAGTGACCCAGGCCTCCGGTGCCTCGACGCGGTCCCGCACCGCCGCGGGCACGGTCCCGCTGGCGAGGTCGGCCAGGGTGACGTTCTCCAGCACCTCGCGCAGGCTCGCCCGCACCGCCACCCACACCAAACGCAGCGGCTCGGCGGTCCCGGCGTAGACGACGCTCTCGGGCCGCTCACCGCGCACCAGCACCATCGGGCCCTCGACGCACCGGTAGACGTCGGCCACGGTGATCTCTGCCGACGGGCGGGACAGCCAGTAGCCGCCGTGCGCGCCGCGCCGGCTGCGGACCAGGCCGCCCTGCTTGAGCTGCACCAGGATCGCCTCGAGGAACTTCGCGGGGACCTGCTGGGTCGTCGCGATCGACTCGCTGGTGACCGGGAAGACCGAGCTCGAGGCCAGGTGGATGCAGGCCCGTACGGCGTAGTCGGCCCTGGCGCTGATGTGCACCCCGTCAGCCTGTCACCCGGCGGCCTGTCCGGTGCGTCGCGGCCCGGGGTTGTCGGCGGGCCGTGGGAGACTATCCAGCGTTCGCAGAGCACGGCCCGCCTTCCCCTCGGACCGCACGCTGCACCACCGGCGTCCCCGAGGAGATCACGCACCGATGGGTGATGTATCGGCCGACTCGTTCGTGCACCTGCACGTGCACACCGAGTACTCCATGCTCGACGGCGCGGCGCGGCTAGACGACCTGTTCGCCAAGACCGCCGAGCTCGGCATGCCGGCTATCGCGATGACCGACCACGGCAACGTCTTCGGGGCCTACGACTTCTGGAAGAAGGCCGGCCAGCACGGGGTCAAGCCGATCATCGGCATCGAGGCCTACATCGCTCCGGGGTCGCGCTTCGACAAGACCCGGCACCGCTGGGGCGCCGGCGGCGAGGACGACATCTCCGGTGGTGGGGCCTACACCCACATGACGATGCTGAGCACGTCCACGAAGGGCATGCACGCGCTGTTCCGGCTCGCGTCGCTGGCCTCGCTCGAGGGCTACTACTACAACCCGCGCATGGACAAGGAGCTGCTCTCCGAGCACGCCGTGGACATGATCGGGACGACCGGCTGCCCGTCGGGGGAGATCCAGACCTACCTGCGGATGGGGGAGTACGACAAGGCCAAGCGCAGCGCGTCGGAGTTCCGCGACATCTTCGGCAAGGACAACTTCTTCTGCGAGCTGATGGACCACGGCCTGGAGATCGAGCGCCGGCCGCAGCGGGACCTGCTCCGGCTGGCCAAGGAGCTCGACCTGCCGCTGCTGGCGACCAACGACCTGCACTACGTCGAGCAGGCCGACGCCACGGCCCACGAGGTGCTGCTGTGCGTGCAGTCCGGCAAGACGATGGCCGACCCGGGCCGCTTCAAGTTCGACGCGCAGGACTTCTACGTCAAGACGGCGGCCGAGATGCGCCACACCTGGTGCGAGCTGCCGCAGGCCTGCGACAACACGCTGCTGGTCGCCGAGCGATGCGAAGTCAGCTTCAACGAGGGCGCCGATCTCATGCCGCGGGTCGAGGTGCCCGCGGGCTGGACCGAGCAGACCTGGCTGCGCCACCTGGTCCACGAGGGCCTGAGCGAGCGCTTCGCCGGCCAGGTGCCTGAAAAGCACACGGTCCAGGCCGACTACGAGGTCGACGTCATCGGCAACATGGGCTTCCCCGGCTACTTCCTGGTGACGGCCGACCTGTGCCGCTACGCCAAGTCCGTCGGCATCCGGGTGGGGCCCGGCCGCGGCTCGGCCGCCGGCTCGCTGGTTGCCTACGCCCTGCGGATCACCGACCTGGACCCGATTAAGCACAAGCTGCTGTTCGAGCGGTTCCTCAACCCCGAGCGCGTCTCGATGCCCGACATCGACCTGGACTTTGACGAGCGCCGGCGCGGCGACATGATCCGCTACGCCACCGAGAAGTACGGCGAGGAGCGGGTCTCGCAGATCATCACCTACGGCACGATCAAGGCCAAGCAGGCCGTCAAGGACGCCAGCCGGGTGCTCGGCTACCCCTTCGCCACGGGCGACAAGATCACCAAGGCGATGCCGGCGCCGGTCATGGGCAAGGACGTCCCGCTGTCGGGGATCTTCGACCCCACCCACAAGCGGTACGGCGAGGCGGGGGAGTTCCGAGCGCTGTACGCGAGCGACCCGGACGCCAAGGCCGTCGTCGACACCGCGCTCGGGCTGGAGGGCCTCAAGCGGCAGTGGGGTGTGCACGCCGCCGGTGTCATCCTGTGCCGTGAGCCGCTGCTTGACGTCATCCCGATCCACCGCCGCCCCGCCGACGGCGCCATCATTACGCAGTTCGACATGGGGGCCTGCGAGACCCTCGGGCTGCTCAAGATGGACTTCCTGGGGCTGCGCAACCTCACCGTCCTGGACGACTGCCTCAAGCACATCGAGGCCAACCGCGGCCAGACCGTCGTGCTCGAGACGCTCGACGAGATGGTGCCCGACGGCCCGACGTACGAGCTGCTCAGCAGGGGCGACACCCTGGGCGTCTTCCAGCTCGACGGCGGGCCGATGCGGGCGCTGCTGCGCTCGATGCAGCCGGACTCCTTCGAGAGCATCTCCGCCGTGCTCGCGCTCTACCGGCCCGGGCCGATGGGCGCCAACGCCCACAACGACTACGCCGACCGCAAGACCGGCCGCAAGCCGGTGGTGCCGATCCACCCCGAGCTCCAGGAACCCCTGCAGGAGATCCTCGGCGACACCTACGGGCTGATCGTCTACCAGGAGCAGGTCATGGCGATCGCCCAGAAGCTCGCGGGCTACACGCTCGGGGCCGCCGACCTGCTGCGCCGGGCGATGGGCAAGAAGAAGAAGGAGATCCTGGACAAGGAGTACGTCCCGTTCTCCGGTGGGATGCGGGCCAACGGTTACTCCGACGCGGCGATCAAGACGCTCTGGGACATCCTGGTGCCGTTCTCGGACTACGCCTTCAACCGCGCGCACACCGCCGGTTACGGGCTCGTCAGCTTCTGGACCGCCTACCTCAAGGCGAACTTCCCGGCGGAGTACATGGCGGCGCTGCTCACGTCGGTGAGGGACGACAAGGACAAGAGCGCGCTCTACCTCGCCGAGTGCCGCCGGATGGGCATCAAGGTGCTCCCACCGTGCGTCAACGACTCCGACAGCGACTTCACCCCGCGCGGCACCGACATCCGGTTCGGCCTGTCCGCGATCCGCAACGTCGGCACCAACGTCGTGGCCTCCATCGTTGCGACCCGCACCGCCAAGGGCCGGTTCGGCGACTTCAGCGACTACCTCAAGAAGGTCGAGGCGGTCGGGTGCAACAAGAAGACCGTCGAGTCGCTGGTGAAGGCTGGTGCGTTCGACGCCCTCGGCCACAGCCGCAAGGGCCTGGTGCAGGTGCACGCCGAGGCGATCGACGCGTGCCTGGAGACCAAGAAGGCCGAGGCGATCGGGCAGTTCGACCTGTTCAGCTCGGACGGTGAGGCCGACGGCGGACTCCCCGGGACGAGCGGTGTGTTCGATGTCCGGGTCCCGATGGGGGAGTGGGACAAGGCGCTGCTGCTGGCCTACGAGCGGGAGATGCTGGGGCTCTACGTCTCCGACCACCCGCTGTTCGGGGTCGAGCACGTCATCGCGGCCGCCGTCGACTGCCCGGTCTCGGGCCTGTCGGAGCTCAGCGACGGTCAGAGCGTCGTCATCGGTGGCATCCTGTCGGCCGTCACCCGCAAGGTCACCAAGCAGGGCAACGCCTGGGCGATGGTGCAGCTCGAGGACCTCGAGGGCGCCGTCGAGGTGCTGTTCTTCCCGGCGACGTACGCGTCCGCGGCGGTGCACCTCGTCGAGGACGCCGTCGTGCTCGTCCGCGGCAGGGTCGACAAGCGAGACGAGGTCCCCAAGCTCGTCGCGATGGACATCACCGTCCCGGACCTGTCGACCGGCCCCCGGGGTCCGGTGGTCGTGTCGATGGCGACGCCGCGCTGCACCCCGCCCCTCGTGGAGCGGTTCAAGGAGGTGCTCGGGTCCCACCCGGGGACCACCGAGGTGCACCTGCAGCTGGTCAACGGCAGCAAGACCACGGTCGTGCGGCTCGACGACCGGTTGCGCGTCACGGCCACGGCCTCGCTGTTCGCTGACCTCAAGGCGCTGCTGGGGCCGGGCTGCCTGCCCGTCTCCGGCTGAGCTCTCTCCTAGGCTTGATGCCGTGGACCCGATCACCCTGTGTGCAGGCACCCTGTCCGTCGAGCACCCCGACGAGGTGCTGCTGGACTACCTCGACGTCCGCAACGGCTACAGCTACCCGGCGTATGACCTGCTGGAGACCAACGGGACGGCTTCGCTCGTGGATGGGGACCTGCTGGCCCCGGCCCTGATGGGCGTGCACGTCGACGCGGGCCGTTTCGCGCTGCTGCGCGAGATGCTGCCGGCCCTCGAGGGCGTCGCCGACCTGCCCGAGGTCGCGCTGCAGGACGCCGATGACGACCACGTGCTGTGCGTGGCGGGGCTGTTCGGGATCCTTGACGAGCCGCGGTACGCCGGGCGGGGGGTCCGCGGCACCATCGTTAGCAAGGTGCTGCACCGCAAGCGGCCCGACCTGGTGCCGATCTACGACTCGCGGATCTTCGAGGCCTACACCGCGCCGGGCGTGCTGGCCCGCACGACCGACCACGCCTGGCAGGACTTCATGGCGCAGCTGTGCACCCAGATGCGCGAGGACCTGCAGACCGAGCATGCCGCGTTCCTGGAGCTGCAGGAGCACGCGGCCGGTGCCGGCGCCGACCTCACCCAGCTGCGCATCCTGGACGTGCTCGTCTGGCGGGCCGCGGACAGCTGGCAGTAGGCCGGCCGG
>JAYTHS010000593.1:0-2211 GCA_043732345.1 Frankiales bacterium
GACGTCCTGGATGTCCAGCGAGGTCCCGTCGGTGACGCCGATGCGTGTGCAGGGGAGCCCCCTGGCGGAGCACATCTCGGTGAAGCGGAGCTCCTCCGACCGGGGGACCGACACCAGTGCCCGGCCGGCCGACTCGCTGAACAGCTGGACGAACGGCGACAGCCCGGCGGGCAGGACGACCCGGGCCCCGATCCCGCCATCGAGAGCGGACTCCACGAGCGTCTGCGCGAGGCCGCCGTCGGACAGGTCGTGGGCGCTGTCGAGCATCCCGTCACGCGACCCGGCGATGAGCACCTCGGCCAGCAGCTTCTCCCGCTCCAGGTCGACGACCGGCGGGCGACCGCCCAGGTGGCGGTGCATCGCCCAGGCCCACTCGCTGCCACCGAGCTCGGTGCGGGTGTCCCCGAGCAGGAGCAGCGTCGAGCCCTCCTGCACGAAGCCCATGGGTGTGCGGCGGGCGACGTCGTCGAAGACCCCCAGCACCCCGACCACGGGTGTCGGGTTGATGGGCACCCCGGCGGTGGAGTTGTAGAAACTGACGTTGCCGCCGGTCACCGGGGTGGCGAGTGCCACGCACGCCTCGGCGAGCCCCCGGGTCGCCTCGGCGAACTGCCACATCACCTCGGGGTCCTCAGGCGAGCCGAAGTTGAGGCAGTTGGTCACCGCGATGGGTACGGCACCGGTGGCCGCGACGTTTCGGTAGGCCTCAGCCAGCGCCAGCTGCGCCCCCGTGAACGGGTCCAGCCGGGTGTAGCGGCCGTTGCCGTCCAGCGACAGCGCGATGCCCAGCCCGGTCTCCTCCGACAGCCGTACGACGCCGGCGTCCTGCGGCCAGGCCAGGACGCTGTTTCCCAGCACGATCCGGTCGTACTGCTCCACGACCCAGCGCTTGCTGCACAGGTTGGGGCTGCTCACCATGTCAAGCAGCAACTGCTCGGTCACCTCGGGAAAGGCTGGCAGCTCGGCGTTCTGGAGGTCGTCGAGGTCCGCGGGGCGGGCCATCGGGCGGGTGTAGACCGGTCCCTCGTCGGCCAACGAGACCGGGTCGACGTCGACGACGGTCTCCCCGTGCCAGCGGATCTCGAGACGGTCGCCCACAGTGACCTCGCCGATGGCGGTCGCGATGACGCCCCACTTCTCGGCGATGGCCAGCACTGCGGGCAGGTTGGCCGGGGTGACGATGGCGAGCATCCGCTCCTGCGACTCGCTGGCCAGCACCTCGGTGGGGTCCATCGAGGCCTCGCGCAGCGGGACCCGGTCCAGGTGGGCGAGCATCCCGGACCGCCCGGCCGCGCTGGTCTCGGTGAGGGCGCAGGTCAGCCCGGCGCCGCCGAGGTCCTGGATCCCCTCGACCAGCTGTGCGTCGTACAGTTCCAGGCAGCTCTCGATGAGCAGCTTCTCGGTGAAGGGGTCGCCGACCTGCACGGCAGGGCGGTTGACGGGCCCGTCCTTCTCGAAGGAGGCGGAGGCCAGGACGCTGACCCCACCCATGCCGTCGCGGCCCGTCTTGGCGCCGAGCAGCACGACGATGTTGCCGACGCCGCGGGCGGCCGACAGCTGGATGCGCTCCTTGGGCATCACACCCAGGCACAGGGCGTTGACGAGCGGGTTGCCCTGGTAGGACGGGTCAAAGACGATCTCACCACCGATGTTGGGCAGTCCCAGGCAGTTCCCGTAACCACCGATGCCGGCCACGATGCCGGGCAGCACCCGCTTGGTGTCGGGGTGGTCGGCGTCGCCAAAGCGCAGCGGGTCCATGACGAGGACCGGGCGGGCGCCCATGGTGAGGATGTCGCGGACGATCCCTCCGATGCCGGTGGCCGCGCCCTGGTAGGGCTCGACGTAGCTCGGGTGGTTGTGCGACTCGACCTTGAACGTCACGGCGAGGCCCTCACCGACGTCGACGACACCGGCGTTCTCACCCATGCCGACGAGCATCCGGTCACGCGCTGCTTGGGGAAGATGCTGTGGGATGTCGCCGAACTGCTTGAGGTGCACCTTGGAGCTCTTGTAGGAGCAGTGCTCGCTCCACATGATCGAGTACATCGCCAGCTCGGACTGCGTGGGCCGGCGGCCTACGACCTCGACGATGCGGACGTACTCCTCGTCCTGAAGGCCAAGCTCGGCATAGGGCATCGCCTGGTCAGGGGTCGCGCGGGCGTTGCCGACGGTGTCGATCACGCCGACACCAGCGTGCTCAGCACGGAGGTG
>JAYTHS010000594.1:0-2210 GCA_043732345.1 Frankiales bacterium
AGGACGGCCAGGGGCCCGACGCAAAAGACCAGCGAGGCCGTCACGAAGCCCTGCACGAAGCGGGCCCGGTCCCGCCCCGCGGGGGCGTCCGTCCTGGCCCCGCTGGCCAGCTCGGCGTCCGTCTTGGCCGCGCCGGCCGGTGGGGTGTCCGTCCTGGCCCCGGCGGCCAGGCGGCGCTGCAGGGCCGCACCGACCGAGTCCAGCCGGTCCTCGACGCGCAGCAGCGAGCCGGTGATCCCCCCGACGAGCAGCGCCCCGAGCACGACGAGCAGGGTGCCCCCGCCGCTGACCGCCTTGATGTACGCCGGGTCGCCGAGGCCGCTGGCGATGTTGAGCCCCCCGATCACCAGCGTGACCAGGCCGAGCGCGTCCGTGACGGTCGACCGGGTGCGCTCGGGCAGCCGACCGCCGAGGGCGACCCCGAGGCCGGAGCCGAGCAGCACGGTGGCCACGTTGAGCGCCGTACCTGCACCGCGGAGCACGGGCCGGAGCTCCTCTCGTGGGGTTGCCGACGGCCCCGGGATGAGTAGGGTGGCCGACGTTCGACGGAGAGCCTAGGCGTCTCCGGGTCGTGCCCTCCAGGGCGCATGACGGGCGCCCCTTCCGGCCTGTGCGGCGCCGTCCCGCCCGCCGACACCTGCCGGCCCGACCCTCTCGGAGAGCCCCTGTGCCGTGGAGCCCCGTGCGCGTTCGACCCGTGACAGCCGACGACCTTCCGGCCTTGCTCACCCTGGGCGACGAGCTGCGCGAGCAGGTCGTGCCCGTGGAGGGCGGCGGCCGGGCGCGTACGGCGACCATCGCCGGCCGGGCTGCCTTGGCGGAGCGCTACCTCGAGGCCATCGCCGACCCTGCTCGGCACCTGGTCCTGGCGGTGGGAGGCCCCGAGGCCGGTCCCGAGGAGCCCCTGGGGATGGCGCTGTTCACCATCGCCTCCGCCAACGCCCTGCTCGACATCCCGGCCGTGCACGTCACTCACGCCGTCGTCGCCGACCGGCACCGCAAGCGGGGGGCGGGCAAGGCGCTGGTCGCCTCCTCGGCCGCCTTCGCCGAGGAGCAGGGCATCGACCAGCTCGTGGTCTCGGTCCACCCGGGCTCGCGCGACGCGGCCCGGTTCTTCGCCCGCCTCGGGTTCGCGCCGCTCGCGGTCCGCCGTACCGCCCCGGTGGCGGTCGTGCGTCGACGACTGGCCCTGGCCGACCGGACGCCGGGCCAGATCGTCCGCCAGCGGGCCCGGCGCACCCCGCCGGTGCCCCGGGGTCTGCCAGCGCAGGCGCGGTCACCTCGGACTCCTGAGGACCCCGGCTCCTAGGATCACGCCGTGGCTACCGGCACCAAGGACGACGAGACCCCCGCCCGCTCGCGTCTGCTGCTCCTGGACGGTCACTCGCTGGCCTACCGGGCGTTCTTCGCGCTCCCGGTGGAGAACTTCTCCACCAGCGACGGGCAGCCCACCAACGCGGTCTACGGCTTCACGGCGATGCTCATCAACGTGCTCCGCGACGAGGCACCGACGCACGTCGCGGTGACCTTCGACGTCAGCAAGCGCACTTTCCGGCACGACGCGTACGCCGACTACAAGGCCGGCCGGGCTGAGACCCCGAGCGACTTCAAGGGTCAGGTCTCCCTGGTCCACGAGGTCCTCGACGCGCTGCGCATCCCGGTCGTCACCGCGGAGGGCTACGAGGCCGACGACGTCATCGCGACGCTGGCCACCCAGGCGGCCGCGGACGGCATGGACGTCCTGATCGTCACCGGCGACCGGGACGCCTTCCAGCTCGTCGACGAACGGATCACGGTGCTCTACAACAGTCGGGGCGTCAGCGACATGCGGCGCATGACCCCGGACAGCGTGCAGGAGAAGTACGGCCTGAGCCCCGCGCAATACCCCGAGTTCGCAGCCTTGCGGGGCGACCCCAGCGACAACCTCCCGGGCATCCCGGGGGTGGGGGAGAAGACCGCCACCAAGCTCATTCAGACGTACGGCGACGTCGGCAACCTCGTCGATCACGTGGACGAGGTCAAGGGCAAGGTCGGGGACAACCTGCGAGCCGGGATCGCCAGCGTGGTGCGCAACCGCCAGCTCACCGAGCTGGTCCGCGACGTGCCACTGTCCGCGCACCCAAGCGAGCTGCGGCTGGGCCAGTGGGACCGCGACGAGGTGCACAAGGTCTTTGACGCCCTGCAGTTCCGGGTGCTGCGCGAACGGCTCT
>JAYTHS010000595.1:0-2198 GCA_043732345.1 Frankiales bacterium
CCGGCCGGGCTGGACGCGGCGAGCAGCGCCCGGTCCGCGGCCGAGCCGGTGCCGCCCTGCGCCAGCCGGGTGTAGGCCTCGCAGATCCGCTGGGCGAAGCGCGAGCAGACCCCGCCGGGGCCACTGGCAAAGAACACCGAGGCGTACTGCGCCTTGAAGACCCCGCCGGGCAGGAAGGCCGTCTCCAGGCTGTTCCAGGTGATCACCGGGACCGTCGCGTCGACCCGCTTGTCGTAGGCCGCACCCATCAGCGAGATCCCCCCGCCGTAGGATGCGCCGACCAGACCGACGCGCGGGTCACCCGGACCGTCCTGCAGCACGTCCTTGCGGGCGCCGAGCCGGTCCAGCAGGACCCGCAGGTCGGCGACCTCGGCGTCCGGGGCATCCAGCGCGATCTTGCCGGTGCTCCGCCCGAAGCCGCGCAGGCTCCAGGCCAGGGCGACGTAGCCGTGGGCGGCCAGGTCCCGGGCGTCGGCGTCGACCCCCGTCTTGCTCGAGCCGAACCCGGGCGAGACGACGACCGCAGGCGCCGGATGGGCCGCGGTGGCACTCGACGGGACGTAGAGCGTGGTGTCGATCGACACGGTGCCACGGCTCGTGACGCCCCCCGGGACCGTCAGCACCTCCTCACTCGTCCGGACGCTCGGGCCGCCACCACCCTGCGCCAGGCCGAGACCCGTGCCGGCGGCGGCGATGGCGAGCACGGACAGGACGACGAGCAGGGGCTTGCGCACGCAACGACCCTAGGTGCGGCAGCGGCCGCGCGCCTGACCGGTCCTGTCGGTGGCTGCCCCTAGCGTCCGGGACGTGCTGCAGATGACCCTCGACGAGCTCGGCTCCCCCCTACGGGACATCACCTTCGTCGTCGTCGACCTCGAGACGACGGGCGGCTCCCACCGCGACTGCGCGATCACCGAGATCGGCGCGGTCAAGGTGCGCGGTGGTGAGGTGCTCGGCGAGTTCCAGACCCTCGTCAACCCCGACCGGGCGATCCCGCCGTTCATCGCGGTGCTGACCGGCATCACCGACGCGATGGTCGCCGGGTCACCGCGGATCGACACCGCCGTCCCGGCGTTCCTCGACTTCTCGCAGGGCTGCGTCCTTGTCGCGCACAACGCGCCCTTCGACCTGGGCTTCCTTCGGTCGGCCTGCGAGCAGCTGGACGTGGCCTGGCCCGCCTTCGACAGCCTCGACACCGCCCGGCTGGCCCGCCGGGTGCTGACCCGCGACGAGGCCCCTGACTGCAAGCTCAGCTCGCTGTCCCGGCTGTTCCGCACCACCACGACGCCCGACCACCGGGCCCTGCACGACGCCCGCGCGACCGTCGACGTGCTGCACGGGCTGATCGGCCGGCTCGGTGGCCTCGGCGTCCACAGCCTGGAGGAGCTGCGCACCTTCTCCTTCCAGGTCACACCGCAGCAGCGCCGCAAGCGTCACCTGGCCGACGCGCTGCCGTCCCTGCCGGGGGTCTACCTGTTCCGCGACGCCCAGGGCCGGGTGCTCTACGTCGGCAAGAGCCGCAACCTGCGATCCCGCGTCCGGACCTACTTCACGGCCTCCGAGATGCGCACCCGGATGGCCGAGATGGTCGGCCTCGCCGAGCGCGTCGACCCGGTCGTGTGCGCTACCGAGCTCGAGGCCGAAGTCCGCGAGCTGCGCCTGATCGCCGAGCACCGGCCGCGCTACAACCGGCGCAGCAAGTTTCCGGAAAAGGTCAGCTGGGTCAAGCTCACCGTCGAGGCCTTCCCGCGGCTGTCCCTGGTGTCCCGCGTCGCCGACGACGGGGCCGTCTACCTCGGCCCCTTCTCCTCCCGCCGTACGGCGGAGCTCGTGGTCGCCGCCGTCCACGAGGCCGTCCCGCTGCGGCAGTGCACCCGCAAGCTGTCCGTCAAGGTGGCCTCTGCCGAGTGCGTGCTCGCCCAGATGGGCCGGTGCGGGGCGCCCTGCCAGGTCGGCACCGGCGAGAGCGCCGCGGACTACGCCCGGCACGCGCAGGCCTTCCGCACGCTGGTCACGTCCGACCCGTCCCGGGTCGTCGAGCACCTGACGGCCAAGATCGTGGAGCTGTCGGCCCAGGAGCGGTTCGAGGACGCCGCCTTCCAGCGCGACCGGCTGACCGCGCTGGTCCATTCGGTCGCCTCCTTGCAGCGGATGGCCGCGCTGACCTGCGTGCCCGAGCTGGTCGCGGCCCGCCCCAC
>JAYTHS010000596.1:0-2192 GCA_043732345.1 Frankiales bacterium
GGCCGTTCGCCGGGGCGGAGGTGCAGCGCCGGGGAGCGCTGCGCCCGCGACACTCCCGCCGACAGGACCGTTCGGCCCTGCTGTCGGGCGCCGGAGCGGCTGCAGTGGTCACCGGAGCGGGACGGCTGGCCCTAGGTCGGCGGCGCCGGGTCGCGGCGGGCGAGACCCCGTCGTACGACGGTCAGAGGTGCGGCAGCAGCAGGAGCAGCAAGGCCAGCAGCGCGCCGGCGGCCACCAGGAGGGGCGCCACAGAAGCAGGAGCTGCGCGAAACTGCTCCCGGGCAGCCCGGCAGGTCGGGCAGCGGCCCTCCACGACGCGGCCCGCGCACGCCACGCACACCAGGTCCTGCCAGCCCATCGCCGCACCTCCGCCGTCGTTGCCGAGCCCCGCTGTCCCGGAGGTCGAGCCTCCCTCACGGGAACCATCGGCGCCCGATGCCGTGTTCCCAGATCCGGTGCACACCTGACGCTGACCGCGTGTTCAGGCGGTCCTACCCCGGGGTCGCCGACCTAGACTCTGGAAGCGTGATCCGCCTCGAGAACGTCAGCAAGAGCTTTCCGACCAGCACCCGTCCGGCCCTGGACGACGTCGACGTGAACATAGAGAAGGGCGAGTTCGTCTTCCTGGTGGGCTCCAGCGGTTCAGGCAAGTCGACGTTCCTGCGGCTGCTGCTCAAGGAGGAGGTGCCCACCCAGGGCCGGGTGCACGTCGCCGGCAAGGACCTGGCCCGGCTCAGCAACTGGAAGGTCCCGGCACTGCGTCGCTCGATCGGCTGCGTCTTCCAGGACTTCCGGCTGCTGCCCAACAAGACCGTCTTCCAGAACGTCGCCTTCGCGCTCGAGGTCATCGGCAAGCCCCGGCACACCATCGACCAGGTCGTCCCGGAGGTGCTCGACCTGGTCGGGCTCGACGGGAAGTCCCAGCGGATGCCCGATGAGCTCTCGGGCGGTGAGCAGCAGCGCGTCGCGGTGGCCCGGGCCTTCGTCAACCGGCCCATGATCCTCATCGCCGACGAGCCGACGGGCAACCTGGACCCAAGTACCAGCGTCGGGATCATGAAGTTGCTCGACCGCATCAACCGGACCGGCACCACCGTCGTCATGGCCACGCACGACGCGGCCATCGTCGACTCCATGCGACGTCGTGTCGTGGAGCTCTCGCAGGGCAAGGTCGTCCGCGACCAGGTCCGCGGGGTCTACGGCTACGGCGCCTGATAGGACGAGGTACCCGTGCGCGCGCAGTTCATCCTCAGCGAGATCGGTGTCGGCCTCCGGCGCAACATCACGCTGACCATCGCCACCGTCGTCACGGTAGCCATCAGTCTGACTCTCGTCGGGCTCGGCCTGCTCGTGCGCGACCAGGTCAGCACGATGAAGGGCTACTGGTACGACAAGGTCGAGGTCACCGTTTACTTATGCGGCCAGACCAGCACCAGCCCGACCTGTGCGGGCAAGGAGGTGACCCAGGACCAGCGGCAGCAACTGGCCGCCGACCTGCAGGCCACGCCGCAGGTGAAACGCGTCTTCTACGAGTCCAAGGCCGAGGCCTTCACCCGGTTCAAGGAGCAGTTCAAGGACAGTCCCGACCTGGTCGCCAACGTCAGCGCCGATGCCCTGCCCGAGTCCTTCCGGGTCAAGCTTGCCGACCCGCGCAAGTTCGAGGTCGTGGCGAGCGCTTTCCGTGACCGCCCGGGAGTCGACACCGTCCAGGACCAGAAGAAGCTGCTGGAGAACTTCTTCAACGTGCTGAACGTCTTCCAGAAGGTGGCCCTGATCGTCGCGGCCTTCCAGCTCGTCGCGAGCGTGCTGCTGGTCAGCAACACCATCCGGGTCGCGGCGTTCAGCCGTCGGCGCGAGACGGGGATCATGCGGCTGGTCGGGGCGAGCAACCTCTACATCCAGCTGCCGTTCCTGCTCGAGGGCGCACTCGCGGGGCTGCTCGGGGGCGCGCTCGCCGGGGGGCTGGTCGCCCTCGGCAAGTACGAGCTCATCGACCAGCAGCTCCGGCCACGCATCAAGTTCACCAACTTCGTCGGCTGGGACTCCGTCCTCGGGATCATCCCGTTGCTGCTCGTCACCGGGGTGGTGCTGTCCAGCACCGCCTCGTTCGTCACCCTGCGGCGCCACCTGCGGGTCTGAGTAGCGCCCGTAGACTGCCCCGGTGACCCCGACCGGACGAACCGCTCTGGTGC
>JAYTHS010000597.1:0-1001 GCA_043732345.1 Frankiales bacterium
AGGCGGTGCTGGCCGACGCGATCGAGCGCGGCCGCGCCTACCTCGATGCCGGGGCGTCCACCTTCTTCGTGCCCGGCAAGCTCGACGAGGCCACGGTGAGCCGGCTCGTCGAGGCGCTCGGCCCGCAGAAGATCAACCTCATCGGCGTTCCCGGGTCCATCCCCCTCCCGCGGCTGCAGGAGCTTGGTGTGGCCCGGTTGTCCTACGGCCCGTGGAGCCAGAACGTGGCGCTCACCGCGCTGGCGGAGCTGGCTGAGAACCTCACCGGTGGCCTGCCCGAAGGCACCCGCAAGCTCAACTGACCACCCGAGAGGGACATTTCCTCGCCCCGGGTGCAGCCATCACGCACGGGCGATGAACTCGGCCAGGAGCTGCGCACACACGTCGGGGTCGTCGATCATCGGCCAGTGCCCAGACCCGGGGAGCACGACAACCTCGGCGCGGGGGAAGGCCGTGCGCTGGCGCAACGCCTGCTCCGAGCCGATGAAGTGGTCCCGGGCACCCCAGACGACCAGGGCCGGGCAGTCGAGGAGTCGCAGGGCGGCGGCCAGCTCCGGGGCCCGGTCGGTGAGGTGTTTCGAGGCCCGGTACAGACGCAGTACCGCGTGCCGGGTGCCGGCGTCGAAGTCGTGGCCCATGTGGTCGAGAAACTCTCGCGGCAGTGGCGGCGGGCCGGCCTTGGCCACATAGCCGTGGTCGAGCAGGGCCCGAAACAACCACCGTGGCACGTCGTGCGCCATCAACGCCTCACCGAGCCGGCGGGTCTGCCACAGGCGGGCGAGCCAGTGCCAGCGGTAGTCCTGCAGCACCCCGGTGTTGACCAGGGTCACGCTGGCGACCAGCTCGGGGTGCACCGCGGCCCACGCCAGACCCCAGGGTCCGCCGAAGTCGTGCAGCACCAGGTGCACCCGCTCCACCCCGAGCTCGGCGCGGGCCGCCTCCAGGTGCGCGGCGTAGCCCTCGACGGTGTGGTCGAAGTCGCGGGGCTTGTCGGCCTGGCC
>JAYTHS010000598.1:0-1001 GCA_043732345.1 Frankiales bacterium
ACCATCGTGACCGCCGCGCCCCGCACCTACGCGGTGCGCACCTACGGCTGCCAGATGAACGTCCACGACAGCGAGCGGATCAGCGGGCTGCTCGACGAGGCCGGCTGGACCCCGGCCGCCTCCGACGAGGACGCCGACCTGGTGGTCTTCAACACCTGCGCGGTGCGGGAGAACGCCGACAACAAGCTCTACGGCAACCTCGGCCACCTGAAGAAGGTCAAGGACAGCCGGCCGGGGATGCAGATCGCGGTCGGGGGGTGCCTGGCGCAGAAGGACCAGGGTGTCGTGCGCGAGCGGGCCCCCTGGGTCGACGTCGTGTTCGGCACGCACAACGTCGGGTCGCTGCCGGTGCTGCTCGAGCGGGCCCGGGTCGAGCAGCGGGCGCAGGTCGAGCTGCTGGAGTCGCTCGAGGTCTTCCCCTCGACGCTGCCCGCCCGCCGCGAGTCGACGTACAGCGCGTGGGTGTCGATCAGCGTGGGCTGCGACAACACGTGCACCTTCTGCATCGTGCCGTCGCTGCGAGGCAAGGAGGAGGACCGGCACCCCGGCGACGTGCTGCGCGAGGTCCAGGTGCTTGTCGACCAGGGCGTGCTGGAGGTGACGCTGCTGGGCCAGAACGTCAACTCCTACGGACGGTCCTTCGGTGAGCCTGGGGCCTTCGCGGACCTGCTCCGCGCGGTCGGGAGCACCGGCCTCGAGCGGGTCCGGTTCACCAGCCCGCACCCGCGCGACTTCACCGACGACGTCATCACCGCCATGGAACAGACGCCCGCGGTCTGCCCGTCGCTGCACATGCCGCTGCAGTCCGGCTCCGACGCCGTCCTGCGGGCCATGCGCCGCTCCTACCGCAACGAGCGGTTCCTCGGGATCCTGGACCGGGTCCGGGCGCAGCTGCCCGATGCCGCGATCACGACCGACCTGATCGTGGGTTTCCCCGGCGAGACCGACGCGGACTTCGAGGAGACCCTCCGGGTCGTCGCGGCCTCGCGCTTCGCCGGCGC
>JAYTHS010000599.1:0-1002 GCA_043732345.1 Frankiales bacterium
GGCCGGTGACCGGGCACCGAGGCAGCGCCTCAGCGCAGCAGCTGGGCCACCTCGCCGGCGAAGGCCATGAACGCGGCCGGGTCCGGGTCGTCCTCGGTCGGCTGCAGAGCGATGGCGTCGGCGCCGGCCTCGGCCCAGCCGCCCAGGCAGTGGGCCACCTGCTCGGCGTCACCCGCTGCGCCCCAGCCCTCGCCGTCGAAGCCCCACCCGGCCCGGCCGGCGTCCAACCGCTGCTGCGCGCCGCGACCGGTGGCGACCGGGACGAACACGGTGACGTCGTGGTGGTCGGTGCGCCCGGCCCGCTCCCGTCCGATGTCGATCTGTTCGCGGGCCACGCGCAACCGGTCCACGGTGGTGCCGGCCGACAGCAGGGTGCCCTCGGCGAGCGCACCCGAGAGCTGCAACGACTTCGGCCCCTCGGCTCCGGCGAGCAGCGGCACGCGCCGCAACGGCGGCCAGTCCAGGGCGACGTCGTCGAGGCGGACGTAGCGACCCTGCGCGCTGACCCGCTGACCGTCGAGCAGCGCTCGCAGCGCGGTGAGCTGCTCGCGCAGCAGCATCAGCGGGGAAGCCGCCCGCACACCTGCCTGCTCCATCCACGACTGCACGCCGTGACCCACCCCGGCCCGGAAACGGCCGGGGAACATCCGGTCCAGGGTGGCGACCTCCATGGCGGTCAAGGCCACGTTGCGCAGCGGGACCGGCATCAGCCCGATACCGACAGCGATCCGCGTGGTCGCCGCCAGGCACGCGCTGGCCGCCGCCACCCCGGACTGCTTGAAGCAGTCCTCCCACACCCACAGCTCGGCCACCCCCGCCTCGTCGGCGGCACGGGCCAGCGGCAGCAGGGCCTCAGGAGCGGAGGTCGGCAGGAAGATCGCTCCGATGCGCGTCACGCCGCCGACGATAGGACCCCGACCTGCCCGACGCCGACAGTCAGTTCAGCTCGCGCCGCCGCGTGTTCGGCTTTCGGGAGCTGTTGCTGAGCCGAGGTCGCGCCGC
>JAYTHS010000600.1:0-1005 GCA_043732345.1 Frankiales bacterium
CTGGCCCGCGGCCACGCCCAGGAGCTGCTGGCGGCCGCCGCGGCGAGCAAGCTGGGCTGATGGAGCTGCGCGAGCTCGGGCCGGACGACGCCGAGCAGAACGATGACCTTGCCCGGTTCGTCTTCGGAGCCGAGCGTCGTGGCGAGGCGCCGGCTCGGTGGTCCGGCACCGGGCTCGGCTGGGGCGCCTTGGACGGGCCCCGGCTGGTCGGCGCGGCCTTCAGCCAGCCCTACCGGCAGTGGTGGGCCGGCAGGGAGGTCTCGGTCGCCGGGATCGCCGGGGTCGCCGTCCACCCCGACGCCCGGGGCCGCGGACTGGCCGGGCGGCTGGTCCGAGCCGTGCTGGAGCACAGCGGCGCCGCCATCGGCGTGCTCTACCCCACGGCGCCGGCGCTCTACCGGGGGCTCGGCTTCGAGGTCGTCGGCTCGCTCGACAGCACCCCGGTGCCGCTGTCGTCCCTGCCGCGCGGCCGGGTCCCGGGCGTGACCGTCGGGCAGGGCACCGTCCAGGAGGTCGCTGCGTCCTACGCGGTGCTCGCCCCGCAGGTCGACGGTCTGCTGTCCCGGACCGGTCCTGGCCACCCGCCGGAGGACGACCCGCTGACCCGGCGGGACCTGCTGCAAGTCGCCCGCGACGAGGCGGGACGGGTCATCGGGCACCTCGTGCTCGACCGGGCCAGGGGCTACGACAGCAGCAGCTCCCAGCTGCGCGTGTGGGAGCTGATGGCCGCCACCGGTGCGGCCCACCGGGCGCTGCTCGCCAGCCTCGGGAGCTGGGACACCGTCGCCGGCACCGCGATGTGGCGCGGCCCGACCGGTGACCTTGCGCTCGAGGTCGGGGCCAGGCTGCCACCCCCGAGCGACGTCAAGCCGTGGATGCTCGGCGTGCTGGACCTGCCCGCAGCGGCGGCCGAACGCGGCTACAGAGGGCGAGGGACGGCCCGGTTCGCCATCGAGGGGCAAGGCTGGCTGCTCGAGGCGTCCGACGGCCGGGGAGGGGCGACGG
>JAYTHS010000601.1:0-1011 GCA_043732345.1 Frankiales bacterium
CAGGCGGGCGGGTCCGCGAGCCAGGTCGCGATCGGCCGCTCCGGGACGCCGCGTGCGCGCCAGGTCCAGACCCTCGACGACCTCGCCGGCGCGGAGCAGAACGGCCGCGGCGACTCCTTCGGCACCGGTGACGACGTTGGCGCACCAGTGCATGCCGTAGGTGAAGTAGAGGTAGGCCAGCCCGGCCCGGCCGAACATGACTCCCGTCCGGGGCGTTCGGCCGCGGTGCGCGTGCGAGCCGGAGTCCTCACCGACCCCGGCATAGGCCTCGACCTCGGTGAGCCGGACCGTGACCCCGTGCGCGGACAGCCGGGCACCCAGCAGGTGCGGACCGACCTCGTGAGCGGCGCCGGCGAGCCACGACATGCCGACAGGCTGCCTCAGGTCGTGCGGGTCACGCCCAGCGGCACGGGCCGGAAGCCGGGGAACACCGTCGCGAGAGCGCTGCTGCCCAGACCGAACCGGTCCGTGACAACCTCGGCGAGCACGGAGCGGTAGTCCGTGGTGACGGCCAGGTCACCGCCGTCGAGCCGGTCGGGGGCCAGGGTCGGCCAGCGGCCGAACGACCGGCCGCCGTTGACGCCCGCACCGAGCAGCATCATCGTGTTGCCCCGGCCGTGGTCGACCCCGCCGCTGCCGTTCTGGATCACCCGGCGGCCGAACTCGGTCGTCGTCAGGACGGTCACGCGGCTCATCAGCGAGGGTCCGAGGTCGGTCGCGAAGGCTGCGAGCGCCAGACCCAGCTCGCTGAGCAGCGTGTGCATCGTGCCGCTGTCGGCACCTCCTGCGGCGCCGAGACCGGAGTGGACGTCATACCCCCCGACCTCGACGTGGGCGACCCGCACGGGCAGCCCCCCGCGCAGCAGCCGGGCGACATCGCGCAGCTCGTTGCCGAGCCCGCCGGTGGGGTATCTCGCGCCGTTCGCGGGCGCCGGCGCCCTGGTGCTCGCGGCCTGGAAGCCGGCCATCGCGGACAGCGAGGGACTGACCCCTGCCGAGACGGCGCCGCTG